>CAIODU010000096.1 GCA_903857165.1 uncultured Methylococcaceae bacterium
AAAGGCTTCCCGGACAGCTTCCATCGCTTGCAGCATACGCAAGCGGATTTCCCTTTCACGGGCGGGAAGGAAAAATACGGCCCGAAGTCCAATACGGGCTATTGCCTTGGTTTTTTTGCTGATTGGATGCGTGTACATCACTGGATTTTGCTCGAAATGTGCAGCAGCCTTGCGCATCGAGCCTATTGGGTCGTCGTCGAATTCGTACAGTGCGTCATGGATGGATTCAGTCATGAATTTTTCTCCTGTATTTTATTTAGGGGGACTGGGTGACTAACGCGCCCAAGCCCATCAACGCGGCGGCAAATTCACCGGCTCCAGATGCGGCAGCACCGATGATGACCACGCCAACACCGACAACAGCAGCCCCTTGGCCTATAGCCCCCCAATTGATTCCTTGTGCTTGTTGTGCGGCAAGCCTCTCGGCATTGCGTTTCATCGCCGTGGGCAAAAGCACCGGGTCGGGCGTATTCTTGCGGTCACCGCAGTTGCAGTCTTCCTCGGTTATTTCTTGGACTTTTTTACGGCCACCAGCAATATCGTTATATGAACTTCGCTGCCCTTTTCCCCACTCATCCCCTTTAAACTTCATCTCATATATCCGGTCGATGTTGTCTTGGGTGGGCGGGCGGCGAGGGTCTTTCACGGCGGTGATGTCCGGGCGGCGGGTGGGCGGGCCTTGCTCATCCCGCTCCCAGCCTATCTCCTCGGCGTGGCGGTTGATTTTGCCATATTGCCCCCAATGCCTGCCACCTTCACTGCCATAGGTGGGCGTGCCGCCACGGGTCAGCGGGTTGGGCGGGGCGCAGGTCATGTCGTAGGTAACCTCCGGCCAGTAGCGGGAAACGGGTTCGGCCATGTCAGAGGTTAACAAAGAAGTCAGGCCGTTGGCGGCGAGGATGGTATCGGCCACGCAGCTTTGGTAGCGCGGGCCGGTTTGCCCGGTTTTGCGGCTGAACGAGACATTCGGGTCTTTCGCGCAGCAACACATCAGCTCGCAGAGCATTTTCCGGTCAGTCTCCCGCTTGGCCTCGTTCGACATCGGGCCGGGGGTGTCCGGGCATCGCCCAATCAAGGAGTCGTTGCGTAGCCGGTTCATTTCCCCGGCATTCATCAGCGCGTTGATTGCCGCCACGCCGGGCGAGAGCATGCCGATGCAACCGGACGGCTTGGCGCATTGGCTGGCGGTTTTTTCCAACTCGTCCATGTTCAGCCTCCTTCCTTTTCAGCGCCGCGTCGGGCCGCGACTTCCCAAATGCCCAATGGCAAGTGCCTGACGATCAGGGCCAAGCGGCTACCCGGTTCGTCCTTACTTGCCAAAAAGGCATCGCGGATGGCGGGCAATTCGTCAAAATGCGGGCCAAACAGTTGCCGCCATGCCAGAAAGGTCACCACGTCAATTTCCCAAGTGAGTCCGTGGTCGACAATCCCGCGCCGCAAGCCTGCCCGGATGAATTCGACCAGTTCGCCACGGTCATGTCGCGACGGGTCCAGCCCGGCCAAGTCGGAAAGTTGCCTGATGTATTCGTCGATGTGCCGTTCACAGGTAAGGACGCGCATTTCCTGCATTTGCTGTTTGGAGATAATCACCGGAATGGCCCTTGAAGAATGTGGCTACCAACTTAAGGCGGGGCACGATCAAGGCTTACCCTGTCCCGCCTTAAGCTGATAGCTAAGAATGTTGATTAGGCATTATGCCGAAAGACCGGAGGTTTTGCCATAAAAAAACCCGCGTAGACAGAGTCTACGCGGGTTTGTCCTATTCCAATTCCGTAGAACCGTTCCCACGCTGGAGCGTCACTGCTATTAAGTTAACAAAACATCGTCGTTCCGGCATGGACTGCCGGAACCCAGGCTCCAGGGATGGCGCGGGCTTGGGGGCGTCCCTGCAATCTGGATACCGGCGGTCCATGCCGGTATGACGGCTTAACTTAATGGCAGTGACGCTGGAGCGTGGGAACGATGAAACATTTTTAGAGACTGTAATACATGTCGAACTCGACCGGATGGGTGGACATGCGGAAGCGGGTCACTTCCTGCATCTTCAGTCCGATGTAAGCATCGATCACATCATCGGTGAACACGCCGCCCTTGGTCAGGAACTCGCGGTCTTTGTCCAGTGCGTCCAAGGACATGTCAAACGAGTAGGAAACCTGCGGAATGGCTTTTTCCTCTTCCGGCGGCAGGTCGTACAAGTCCTTGTCCATGGCATCGCCGGGGTGGATCTTGTTCTGGATGCCATCGAGGCCAGCCATCAGCATGGCAGCGAAAGCCAGGTAAGGGTTGGCGGTGGAATCGGGGAAGCGCACTTCGATGCGGCGTCCCTTCGGGTTCTGCACATAGGGAATGCGGATGGAAGCGGAACGGTTGCGGGCGGAGTAAGCCAGCATGACCGGGGCTTCAAAGCCTGGGACTAAGCGCTTGTAGCTGTTGGTGGAAGCATTACAGAAGGCATTCAGGGCATGGGCATGCTTGATGATGCCGCCGATGTAAAACAGCGCGGTTTCGGAAAGGCCGCCGTACAAGTCGCCGGTGAACACATTCTTGCCGTCTTTTGCCAGGGACTGGTGGACGTGCATGCCGCTGCCGTTGTCACCGACCAAGGGCTTGGGCATGAAAGTGGCGGTTTTGCCGAAGGCGTGGGCAACGTTCTGGATGACGTACTTCAACACCAACACTTCGTCGGCCTTCTTCACCAAGGTGCCGAATTGGACGCCGATTTCGCACTGGCCGGCGGTGGCGACTTCATGGTGATGGACTTCCACGACTTGTCCAAATTCCTCCAAGGTGTTGCACATGGCGGAACGCAGGTCTTGCAGGGAATCGACCGGGGGAACCGGGAAGTAACCGCCCTTGATGCCGGGGCGATGGCCGATGTTGCCGTCTTCGTAGACTTTCTCGGAGTTCCAGCCAGCTTCTTCGGAGTCAATCTTGAAGAAAGCGCCCTGCATCGAGGTGCCCCAACGCACGTCGTCGAATACGAAGAATTCATTTTCGGGCCCGAAAAACGCGGTGTCGGCGATGCCGGTGGATTTCAGATAAGTTTCGGCGCGCTTGGCGATGGAACGGGGGTCGCGCTCGTAGCCCTGCATCGTCGTGGGTTCGATGATGTCGCAACGCAGAATCAGCGTCGTATCGTCGAAGAACGGGTCGAGCACGGCAGTGGTCGGGTCGGGCATCAGGATCATGTCGGACTCGTTAATGCCTTTCCAGCCGGCGATGGACGAACCATCGAACATCTTGCCATCTTCGAACAGGTCTTCGTCGATGGTGCTGGCCGGAACCGTGACGTGCTGTTCCTTGCCACGGGTGTCGCAGAAACGGAAATCAACATATCTGACCTCCTTTTCACTAATCATCTGAAGTACGTCTTTGGGTGTCGTCATGCGTTATTCCTCATGGGTTCGTCGAAATTATAATTAAACAGATTGGCATGCATACAGAAATCATACCAACCGACCAGCACCCCGTAATTTATCGGTGGGTGTTGCCTTCTTTTCCATGTGCGCCGAATCACACCTGCTTTTTTGCCCTTCCATGGAGCAGAAAGCATCATTATAAGGCAATTTCGGAAAACTTCATGCGCCACCGAATCCACGGATTCCAGCAACGCCCTGCGCCCCGTGTTCACGCGCTTGCGATTGATGGTCGCGGGTCATTCCCCCAAGCGCAAAAACCGGCAAACGGGCCTGGCCGACCCATGCACCAAACTGATCCCAACCCAGGGGACGGGCATCGGGGTGGCTGGGCGTGGGCAATACCGGGGAGAGCAAGACAAAATCCACGCCGCCCTGTTCCGCTTGACGGATTTCCTCAAGGTAATGGCAGGAAGCCCCCACCCACAACGATCCAGGCAGCGGCCTTTGCTTTAGGCCCGGCAAACGACGGCTGTTCAGATGGACCCCCGCCGCACCTGCTTGAAGCACCATTGCAGGATCGGCGTTAAGCACCAAGTCCAGGCCACGCGGCCGGCAAAAATCGACGGCGCGACGGGTCAGCGCCAGAAAGGTGGCAGCATCCGGCGCTGTCACCCGCCATTGCGCCAGTGTGTAAGCGCCTTGGCACAAGCGTTCAAGCTTGGCAAACAGGGCTTCCTCATCATCCGATCCGCCGTCAACAATAGGATAATACTCGGGCAACCTTGCCGCGGCGACGATGGGCCGGTTGCCTGCCGGGAAATCAAATTGCCGCAACTCGCCAGGGGAAACCCAGAGGATCGGTTGGTTTTCCAATCCCTGCGGCTTGCCACTAAAGGCATCCACCTGCCAAACATCCAGCAATACCTGTTTGTCCGCATAATCGTGGCGAATCTTAATCAAAGGAGTGGCATGTTCAACTGTGATCGCCAATTCTTCGCGCAATTCGCGACTTAGCGCTGCTTCAACCGTCTCATCGGGTTCCAGCTTACCGCCAGGGAACTCCCACAGCCCACCCTGATGCAAATGGTCATGGCGGCGGGCAATCAAAATCTCGCCCAGCCCGTTGCGGACCACGCCGACAGCGACGTGCAAGACGGACGGATGCGACTGGATTATCATGTGATTAAAAGGTGCAATGTTTTGGGGGAAGAATTTTTGCAGTACCGTAACACCATCTGTGCTAAAGTGCATGCTTGCCTATTGAAATTATTGCGCATCTTCGATGTTGGCTGAGGCAATTTTTGCGAAGGGTGTTGTTTAGGATAAAAACCAGGCGGAAGCCTTTTATTCGTCGGGAGACGAATCCAGATTACTAGGAAAATACAATGAAATTGAAACATGCATTTGCGGTTTTGCTACTCTCGGTCTTTTCGATTGGCGGCGCACAGGCGGCCGGTTCGCCGATGAACGAGGATTATACGGAGTTGGCTGCGGCCACCCAGAAAGCGGTCAACACTGGCAAGACGGGCACCGTCGAAGCTTTCGCAGCGGATGCCGAGGCAGCCTTTAAAATTTCAAAGGAGAAACTCACGACTTTGACTTCCCCCTCCATGCAGCGCATCACCGGCAAAATTAAAACCGGTATGAACGAAGCCAAAGCCGGCAAAGTGCCCGAGGCTACGACAGCCTTGGAAGAGGCTTTGGGTATGATGAAAGAAGGCCCCAAGGCACAAAAATTTGGCGGCGGTTCATAATTTCGCGTTGCCATTGCGACTCGTCTGATGAAACCCAAGGGGTAGGGAAGTTCCCCGCCCCTTGGCTTTTAAAGCATCAAAACCCTTGCTTATCAATGTCTTCATCGCGGCAAGCCGGTCATAAATGCTTGGACTTCTGGCTCAAAAAAGCTATTCCACCCCCGCTTTTGCATTGTTTGCTTAGAAACAGAGCAACTCTATTCCGTTCAAACACCACACCCATCGTCTAGTTCTGAATCACAGTGGATTTCTACCAAATATCTATTGTGATACAATCAATTCGCTGTGGACACCTGAGTAATTAAGTAGGGTGTCAACCCAAAGATAGGGGCAACAGGAGAAGGATATTCTGAGGGATTTTTCATTGTAACCTTCACTTTTTGGTCGAATCGGTACACACTTATGTCAAATATCACTGATCGTATTTTCCAAGGGGGAGCCAATCATTTTGGCGAAGAAGAATGGTTCTACCGGGCGCGTGAGGGCATCGGTGGGCCGTACCATTCCAAAGATGATGCAGTTTTAGCCTTGCATTCTTTCATTGCCTATTGCAAGGCACATGGCTTTAATGGGGGCAGGGACGCGGGTTGAAAATTTGTTTGCCCGATATTAGCTTCCACACCTGCCTGCCAAAATATGTTGGGAATATATGGGGGTACATTCGATCCGGTGCATTATGGTCACTTGCGTACCGCACTGGAAGTGAAGGAGGCTTTAGGCATCACTGATTTGCGTTTTCTGCCTTGCCGTTCGCCGCCCCATCGCGGTTCGCCCGGCGCCAGCCCGGAACAGCGGTTAACCATGCTGGAACTGGCTTTGCAGAATGCGGGCAGTGGATTTTCTGTTGATCGGCGCGAATTGGACAGGGAAGGTCTGTCATACATGGTCGATACTCTGACATCGCTACGCGCGGAAGTCGCCGACCAGCCTATTTGCCTCATCCTTGGCTTGGATGCGTTTGCCGCCATCCCTGCGTGGCATCGTTGGCGGGATTTATTCAACCTAGCCCATCTTGCCGTCATGCAAAGACCGGACTCGCCAGACCCTGTCTGGGCCAGGGAAATTTCAGACATCGTGATGGAAAGGCGTGTGAATGACCCTCGCGATTTACAAGCCAGTCCGTTCGGCAAAATTGTTTTTCTCAAAGTATCCCAATTAGCCATTTCAGCCACCGCAATCAGGCACTTAATCGCATGCGGGAGATGCGCCCGCTATCTGTTGCCTGACCCAGTGCTGGCAATGATTCAGTCAGTGGGGCTTTATCGCCAATACTGTTGAATTAAGGATTTTCCCGTTCGCCCTGAGCTTGTCGAAGGGTGAACGGAAAATATTAGCCTATTGATAATCAAACCGTACATGCCTCGACAGGCTCAGCACGAACGGCTTAATTCAACAGTATTGGGCTTTGTCGTCCACCGAAGACTGAACTCGGCAATTAGGCGATTCCTGAGAAAAAGCATCCCATGAAGAATCTGATCCGTAGAAAAAAATAAAGTCCACGAAAGACACGAAAATCACGAACAAAAGCAAGATTCGTTCGTGCCTTTCGTGTTTTTCGTGGACGATTCTTTTGGTGGATTCATTATTGGAAATCACCTTAAGCCTTTTTGACCCCGAATTTCCCACCCCGCCCAAGAACCGATCCATTCCAGAAAGGGTTCCGGGTTGATATTTCGCACGGTCAAGGGCTTTAGTGCCCGGTTTTCCTACCGCTAGGAAGGTTCGTTAAAATCGACGCCTAGAATGTCCCAGCTTTTATCGTCACCGAGTTCGCCACCGTTGTATTTAATTTTGCACGCGTATTTCCTCTGGACGGCAGATTGTTCCGGCGAAGTGATGATCACTGTGGAACGGATGAGGTAAGCCCTGCCGCCCAAAGCCCATGCCTCGTATTCTTTAGCGGAGAATTGCGAGGTTTCTGGAACATGCTTGTCTGCCAACATCACGGCCTTGCACTGCTTAAATGCCTCGTCACTGCGTTGATTACTGATTTTCCCCAATTCTTCCTGCTCCTCATCCTTCTCGAAGAAAATACTCGATTGAACCACTGCCATCACAGCGGGCAAGATGAGCTTCTGCAACGAAAAATAAAGTGCGCCAATGAACAGGATGAGCAGAATCATGGACCAGACTTTAGGGAGCTTGGCAATTTTTTCTTGGAATGTATTTGGCATGTCTTTCCTCTAGGGTTGATACATATGGATACCGAAGATGAGGGCGAACGGCCCGCGTTTCATGTATTCGGCGACCCTCTTTACTCAAAGTCTTTGTTTCGGTTTGGCGGGAATTTTACGGAAAAGTTCAGGGAAACTATGCGACAGGCACACAAAAAAGTATAAATTGCTTTCTTGTTCGATTTGTGAGTGGACGGATTGGGTTGAAAGCTGATGTTACGCGTGAACCTGGGGCTGGAGCGTCAAAGCTTGCTTTGACTGGCAAGGCTTGCCTTGCCCCTGCCTGCCTGCGACAGGCGGTCAAAGCAAGCTTTGACTGGCAAGGCTTGCCCCTGCCTGCCTGCGACAGGCGGTCAAAGCAAGCTTTGACGCTCCATGCGTAACACCAGTCAATAATTTTCCCCATCCATCGTCATTGTGACTATTTTTTAACATGGCATTGAAGAAGATCATGAAAAAATCTTTTGTCATCTATAATGGTGGGATTTGCCAGCCAGTGTCCCCCACATGTCCGAACCGCTCAACGAGTTGAATCGCCGGCGCACTTTCGCCATCATCTCCCACCCCGACGCGGGTAAAACCACGCTGACCGAAAAACTGCTGCTCTTCGGCGGCGCCATCCAGTTGGCGGGGTCGGTCAAAAGCCGCAAGGCCGCCCGTCACGCCACCTCCGATTGGATGGAGATGGAAAAGCAGCGAGGCATCTCTGTCACCACTTCCGTCATGCAGTTCGAGCATAAGGATTGCATCCTCAACCTTTTGGACACGCCAGGCCATGAGGACTTTTCCGAGGACACCTACCGGACATTGACTGCGGTGGACTCCGCGTTGATGGTCATTGACAGCGGCAAAGGCGTGGAAGACCGCACAGTGAAGTTGATGGAGGTTTGCCGGTTGCGCGACACCCCCATCCTGACATTCATCAACAAGCTGGATCGCGAAGGCCGCGAACCCATCGATTTGCTGGATGAAATCGAAGACATACTGAAAATACAATGCTCTCCAATGACTTGGCCCATTGGCATGGGCAAACGATTCAAGGGTGTTTACAACCTGATCGAAGATTCCGTGCATTTGTTCAGTTCTTCCCACGGCGACAAGATCATCAAGGGCGAGATCATTGCAGGAATCGACAATCCAAAACTGGACGATGTGCTGGGGGATATGGCGGACGAGTTGAGGTTGGACATTGAGTTGGTCAGGGGTGCAAGCCATGGGTTCATCCTTGATGACTATCTTGCCGGCAGGCAAACGCCGGTTTTCTTCGGTTCGGCAATCAATAACTTTGGCGTGCTGGAATTGCTCAATGCCTTTGCCGATTTCGCACCGCCGCCCAAACCGCGCCAGGCACTTGAGCGCATGGTGAATTCCGAGGACGAAAATTTTAGCGGGTTTGTTTTCAAGATTCAGGCGAACATGGACCCGGCCCATCGCGATCGCATTGCCTTTCTCCGCATCTGCTCGGGCAAATACGACAAGGGGATGAAGATTTTCCATGTCCGCACCGGCAAGCATGTGCAAATCGCCAATGCCATCACCTTTCAGGCCGATAGCCGGAAGAGCGTGGAAGAGGCGTTTGCCGGCGACATCATCGGCCTGTACAACCATGGCACGATACAGGTGGGCGACACCTTCACCCAAGGCGAATCGTTGAAATATGAGGGGGTGCCCTATTTCGCACCGGAACTGTTTCGCCGGGTGGTGTTGAAAGACCCCCTGCGCGCCAAGGCTTTGCAAAAAGGCTTGCAGCAATTGACCGAAGAGGGTGCCACCCAGTTGTTCAAGCCACTGAGGAACAACGACCTGATCTTGGGTGCGGTGGGGGTGCTGCAATTTGACGTGACCGCCTTCCGCTTGAAATCCGAGTACAACGTCGAATGTGTCTACGATAACATAGCCGTCACCACCGCCCGCTGGGTGACCTGCAAAGACCCGAAGAAACTGGAAGAATTCAAGAAAAAAGCCTTCGACAACCTCGCCGAGGACGGCAGTGGATACTTGGTTTATCTGGCTACCAGCCGAGTCAACCTGTCATTGACCATAGATCGCTGGCCTGACGTTCACTTCAGCGCCACGCGAGAATTATGAGTGAGGCTCCCGGCATCATGAACGACAAAATCGAGCAGGGGCGTCAACAGCTTTTCGATGACTTCCAGGCGCTGTCCAGCCCGGACAAGGCAGCGGTCAAGTTATTGGCGATCAATTGGATGCCCTTGGGCAAAACACAAATCTTAACCACTTTACGCAAGACCTTGGGCCCCACTGGGGTAAAAAACATCGACTTCGCCGGACTGCGCAAAAACAAACTGCTGGTTTTGAGCAAAGAATGGAATGGCGAACAACTGCGCTGCAACCCGTTGATTATCGAACTTGTGGCCCGTTATTCGGTTATCGACAACACGTTCAACCTCTATGCGGACTTGGCCCATGTGGCGGCACCGCTACAAAGAAGTTATCAGCCTATGGGAAAGAATGAATATTTTTTCCGTACCGAGGATGAATTGATACGCGAAACCCGATTGGGGATGTACTGGCGGGATGAGGCTTACATTGCCTCTCTGTTCCGTATGTTGGAAAAGCATCGTTACGGTCATTTCCAAGGCTCCACGCGCAGTTGGACGGATCCGTCGCCGGTTTACGCGATGGTCTGTTCCAACCCCTTCGATGCAGAATGGTTCCTCGGGCTTCCTGGCGGGATTCGCTTAAAGGCACTGCCCAACACCCTCTCGCTGCTATTGGATGATTGGCGTTGCAACGAACAGGCTATGTCCCTGCTTTTGGAGGGTTGCACATCCATCGGCGCACCCCAAGAATGGGTTGCCCAAGCCGCCATGATTGCGATTTGCCAGGGTGCCTGGGATACCGCCGAAACCGTGTTGGCGCAGAGCCCCGGCAATTCCACCCATTACGGGTTGCGTGGCCTGCTTGCCCTGTTGCGCGGCAATATAAATGCTTCGATCAAACTTTTTCAGGAGGGCCTAGTCTTGTTGCGCAGGGAGCAGGGTACAATCAAGGGCTTGTTTCCAGGATGCATCGGCTTGTTCCATATTTTTGCCCTCTACCAGCGCAATGCCTCCGGCGATTTGGAGGAGGCGGGGAAATTGATGGTGCAAAGCATGGACAATGCCCGTTTCCGTCCGGCCTATGAACTGTTGGGCTGGGTGCCTATGTTGGAGTTGGACGAGAAAATCGTTTTGCCCAAAGTGCATGAGCAATTGCGCCGGGCGAGTCAAACCCCTTGGCCTTTCTGGATAGGTTTGCTGGTGCTGGTGCGCTACCAGCCCTACCAGGCACTCGCCGAATATTTGCCGGCCCTATCACGCTTTAGCGAGCAGGCTGGGAGCCATGGGTTAAATTGGTTAGCGGCAGAAATGGCCGGGTTGATCGCCAATGCGGACACGAAAGCAACCGGCCAACACCATCAAGCCGCAGCCTTTGAAGCGCAAATGGGCTGCAAACTTCTGCTCAACCGCATCCAACGCGAGGAACTCTGGGAGCGTGCCTTAAAGGCCATCTCCAATACGGCGTCAAAACCCAGGGAAAGCAAGGAAAAACCGACCGCCGAAACAAGGCTGGCTTGGTATGTCACACCAGACTCATATTATTCAATCGGTTATAAGACCGAAATCAGGGAGCAAACCCGCAACATCAAAGGAGGATGGAGCAAAGGCAAGGCCATGTCATTTAAACGCCTACGCGAGAATGCCTCCGAAATTCCCGGATTGAACGAGCAGGATGTCCGCACCCTGACGCACATCAGCTTGGACCGTTGGAACAATGCCTACCACTTGGGTGAGCGCGGCTGGCTGGCATTGGCCGGGCATCCCAACGTCTTCTGGAAGGACAGCGGGGTTTCCTTGGAATTGGTGACTGCCGAGCCAGAACTACGGGTCAAGAAACTGCCCAAATCCGAACAGGTGCGCATCGAGTTTTGGCCTGAATTCAATTCTGATCAGAAAGTGGTCATCACCAAGGACGGGCTTACCCGTTTGAAAATCATCGAACTCAAGCCCGAGCACCATCGGCTCACCGCCATCATCGGCGACGGATTGGACGCGCCGCTGATTGCCCAGGAACGCATTCTTGAAAGCCTAAGTTCGGTGTCTTCCCTGGTCACCATCCATTCCGACATCGGCGGGGCCGAACTGGCCGCTGCCGAGACGGTGGAGGCCGACCCGCGACCGCGCCTTCAGTTGGTGCCCGAAGAGGAAGGTCTGCGAATTGCCTTGTTGGTGCGGCCTTTCGGGGAACAAGGCTCTTATCACGCACCCGGTGCGGGTGGCACCGGGCTGATCGCCGAGATCGGCGGCAAGCGACTGCAAACCCAGCGCGACCTCGACCAAGAAAGGAAATTGGCCGATGAAGTCCTCTCGCTCTGCCCGGCCTTGCAAGATAAGGCGGAGGAGCCCCAGTCTTGGCAGTGGCTTGCCCATGATGCCGAAAGCAGCTTGGAAGTGCTGTTGGAACTGCATGAAATCGGCGACAAGGCGCTGGTGGAATGGCCCCAGGGTGAAAAATTCAAACTAATGGGCCAGGCAGGCTTGGGCCGCTTCAGCGTTAAAGTTCAGCAACACCGGGACTGGTTCAGCCTCAGCGGCGAGTTGAAGCTAGACAATGGCGAGATCGTCAACATGCAGCGCTTGCTGGAGTTGACGGCAGGCACGCGAAGCAAGTTTATCCGCCTGGATGAAAACCGGTTTGTCGCACTGACCGATGCCTTCCGCAAGCGCCTGGACGATCTGCGCAGTTATTCCGAAAAACATGGCAAAGACCAGCGCCTCAACGCCCTGGCCTTGCCGGTCATGGAGGAAATCGCCGAGGAAGTCGGCGAATTCAAAGGGGATACCGCCTGGCGCAAACAGGTGGATCGCCTGCGTCAAGCTGAAAAGTTCCAGCCAAAACTACCCTCCACCCTGCAAGCCGAACTGCGCGATTACCAGCAGGAGGGTTTCGAATGGCTATCGCGCCTGGCGGCATGGGGCGTGGGGGCCTGTCTGGCCGACGACATGGGCTTGGGCAAAACCCTGCAAGCCATCGCCGTGATGCTGACTCGCGCCGGCGAAGGCCCCAGTTTAGTCATCGCCCCGACCTCGGTATGCTTTAACTGGCAAAACGAATTGGCCCGTTTTGCGCCCACTTTCAACGTCCGCGTACTCGGATCAAGCGACCGTCAACAACTCGTCGAAAGCTTGCAGCCTTGGGATTTGTTGATTTGCAGTTATGGCCTGCTGCAACAAGAAACAGTCGGGGAATTATTGGCCACTGTGAAATTCCGCACCATCGTCCTCGATGAAGCCCAACTCATCAAAAACCCCGCCACCAAACGCTCCCAACAAGCCATGGCCTTACAGGGGGATTTCAAGCTCATCACCACCGGCACCCCGATTGAAAACCACCTGGGCGAACTGTGGAACCTGATGCGCTTCATCAATCCCGGCCTGTTGGGTTCGCTGGAAAGCTTCAACCGCCGCTTTGCAGGGCCCATCGAACGCACCCAAGACCGCGAAGTCAAGCACCGGTTGAAAAAGCTTATTCAGCCTTTCATGCTGCGCCGGACCAAATCCCAAGTGTTGGACGAGTTGCCGCCACGCACCGAAATCGAACTTCAGGTCGAACTGAGCGAACAGGAGGCGACCTTCTACGAAGCCTTGCGCCGTAAGTTGGTGGACGATTTGTCCGATGTCGACAGCTCCATCGAGGACAAGCGCTTCAAAGTGTTGGCCGCCATCACTAAACTGCGCCGCGCCTGCTGCAACCCGCAACTGGTGGCCCCAGGCCTTGGGCTGACCAGCAGCAAGCTGGAACTGTTCGCCGAAGTGCTGGACGAATTGCTGGAAAATCGCCACAAAGCCTTGGTGTTCAGCCAGTTTGTAGACCATCTCAGCATCCTCCGCGCCCATCTGGACGAAAAAGGCATCGCCTACCAATACCTCGACGGCCAAACCCCTGCGCCGGAACGCAAGAAACGGGTGGAAGCCTTCCAAGCCGGCCAAGGCGATGTATTCCTCATCAGCCTCAAAGCCGGCGGCGTCGGCCTCAACCTGACGGCGGCGGATTATGTCATCCACATGGACCCGTGGTGGAACCCGGCAGTGGAAGACCAAGCCTCAGACCGCGCCCACCGCATCGGCCAGCAACGCCCGGTCACGGTTTACCGGCTGGTCACCAAAGGCACCATCGAAGAGCAGATTGTCTCCCTGCATCGGCAAAAGCGCGACCTCGCCGATAGTTTGTTGGAAGGCGGCGAAATCAGCGGTAAGATTGGCGCGGAAGATTTGTTGGAGTTGATGCGGGGTTGAGACACTTACCCACTGATGTTACGCAGCATTTTTGCAGGAGCGCCAAAGCTTGCTTTGGCATTGGGGCTGGAGCGCCAAAGCTTGCTTTGGCATTGGGGCTGGAGCGCCAAAGCTTGCTTTGGCAATGGGGTTGGAGCGCCAAAGCTTGCTTTGGCAACGTATCTGTCAAGGCTTCGCCTTGATGTCAAAGCAAGCTTTGACGCTCCATCGTTATCCGGCCTAATCAAACTATGGGAAAACCATGAACACTGCTTCGCTGCTTTGGGGTTTATTATTCGGGTCCATCGGCCTGGGCTTCTTCATCTACGGCAAGAAACAGCAGGCCATCGTCCCACTGGTCTGCGGCTTGGCTTTGATGGTTTTCCCCTATTTCATTACCAATACCCTGGCCCTTGTCGCCATTGGCGGCGCACTCATGGCACTGCCCTATTTCTTCAGGCTCTGAGCGGACATGACCACACATTACGACGTATTCATCAGCTACCATTGGCACGACCAAGCCTCCGTCCAAACATTGGCGGAAAAGCTGCGAGCGCAAAACCTAATCGTATTCCTTGACCGCTGGTATCTGACCCCCGGCCAGCCTTGGCCGCAGTTATTGGAACAAGCGTTGGCGAGTTGCGGCGCAGTGGCGGTATGCGTCGGGCAAGGGGAAATGGGCCCATGGCAGCAACGGGAAATGTTTTCCGCCCTAGACCGCCAAGCCAAGGAAGTCGGCTTTCCAGTGATTCCAGTATTATTGCCCGGTGCGGAGCCGCCCTTGGGTTTCCTCAAGCAAAACACTTGGGTGGATTTACGCACTGGCCTAAACGATGAATTCCCCCTACAACTGCTGGCCGCCGCCGTCCGTGGCGAACCGCCCGCCGCCTTGCTGGTTGAACGCCAACGTGAAACTTTGGCAAGCATTTGTCCGTATCGCGGTTTGCAATATTTCCGTGAGGAAGATGCCGCGTTTTTCTTTGGCCGTGGGCAAGCGGTTGCAGAACTCTATCAGGCGGTGCAACAGCGCACGTTCATTGCTTTGGTCGGGCCTTCCGGTAGCGGCAAATCCTCGGTGGTTCGCGCCGGACTGGTGCCGAAACTGCGCAAGGATATCCAAACCCCATGGGAAATCGTCACGCTGGTTCCCGGCGGTCGGCCTTTCCAAAATTTAGCCAATCGTTTGCTGCCCTTGTTGGAAACGGATTTACGCGAAGTGGATCGTCTAACCGAAACCGGCAAGCTGGCCCAGACACTCAAGGAAGGCACGATCCAGCTTTGCGATGTCTTAGCCCGCATTCTGGCAAAGCAAGCGGGAACCCGGCGCATTTTGCTAGTCGTGGACCAAGCGGAAGAACTGTTCACCCATGACCGGGTGGACGGCAAAATCGCCCAAGAATCCATCGCCTTTATTGACCAATTATTGCAAGCGACCACTACCAGCCCGTTAACGGTGGTGCTGACCTTGCGGGCGGATTTCATGGGCGATGCGATAGGCTATCGGCCCTTGGCCGATCGGCTGCAGGGCGGACAGGTGAACTTGGGACCGATGACCGCCGAGGAATTGCTTTCGGCCATCACCCAACCCGCCGCCCTGCTGCAAACTGGTTTTGAATCCGGTCTGGCGGAGCGCATCATCAAAGCGGTTGACAACCAGCCCGGCCATCTGCCCTTGGTGGAGTTTGTGTTGCAACGCTTGTGGGAGGCAGTAGGCCGGAATAAGCCCGCCCCAGCGGGCGTTTCCGGCGAACTGTCAGGCCAAATGCCGGAAACGGTCGTTGCACGACCTTATTCCGGCCTACCTCACAAGCTTAATTCAACGGGCGGGATGCTGCGCCATCACGACTACGAAGCCATGGGCGAGTTGGAAGGGTCCATCGCCCACACCGCCGACCAAGTCTATCAAGCCTTGCCGGCCGCCGACCAACCGAAAGTGGAAAAATTATTCCTGCAATTGGTGCAAATCAGTGAAACCGCCGCCGCCACCCGTAGACGTGCCAACCTAGCCGAACTGGACGAGCCTAGCCGGCAGATTGTCCGTTACTTGGCCGATGCGCGTTTGCTGGTGACCAATGAGGAGACGGTGGAAGTCGCCCATGAAGCCTTGATTCACCATTGGCAGTTGTTGCGCGGCTGGCTGGACCTGGATCGTGAATTCCTGCTCTGGCGCAAACGCTTACAGGAAGCCATGGAAGCCTGGGACAAAGCCAAACGCGATACTGCGGCGCTGTTGTCCGGGGCGAGGCTCAAAGAAGCGGAACGTTGGCAGAAACAGCGCGAGGATTTGACCGGGCTGGAAGCGGCGTTCATCCGCTTGGGCTTGCGGCGGCAGCGCAAGAACCGAGTCTTGGCGGCAGGTTTGGCGACTGCGCTGCTACTGGGCGTGAGCTTTGCCGGTTATGTCGTGCAAGAACGCATCACTTGGCGGGCCGGGTTTTATATCTGGCTGGCCAAGGCGGGCATTTATTACCTGCATCCTGCGATGGTGGACATACCCGGCGGGTCATTCATGATGGGTTCGGCGGATACGGATAAACGGGGACAAAAAGAAGAACGACCGCAACATAAGGTGACGATTCAGCCATTTCAAATGGGCCGTTATGAAGTCACCTTTGACGAGTATGACGTGTTCTTGCACTTAATCGAAAAGGAAGGCGGCTGTGCGGATGGTCATGAAATCCACCGTATAGTCAGCGACGAAGGCTGGGGCCGGGGGGAGCAACCCGTCATCAATGTGTCATGGTACGATGCCGTCTGCTATGCGCAGTGGCTGACCAAGCATACACCTGAGGCCTATCGCCTACCCTCTGAGGCTGAATGGGAATATGCGGCCAGGGCTAGGACTGACACGGCTTATTGGTGGGGCGATGACATCGGCAACAACCGGGCGAATTGTATTGGTTGCGGCAGTCAATGGGATGTCAAACAAACCGCCCCGGTGGGTTCCTTCCCGGCCAATGACTTTAAACTGCATGACACAGTGGGCAATGTCTCGGAATGGGTGGAGGACTGCTGGCATGAAGACTACCAGAACGCACCAGTAGACGGTTCTGTTTGGCAGGGTGGAAATTGCAAACGGCGTGTGGCGCGCGGCGGCTCCTGGGACGACTACCGGGGCCTTGCGCGCGCCGCCGCCCGCTTCTACGACCATCCTGACGACCGTGACAACTTCATCGGTTTCCGTTTGGTGTGTGTCGCCCCCATCCTGAAACACTGAACACTGGCACTCTGATCTCTGTCGCTCTGCTTTGCTGTTCACTGGCTTTTGCTCTTGATCTTGCTTTTCCTAAGTAAATGTAGGCCGGAATAAACCCGCCCCGGCGGGTGTTTCCGGCAACGAGGACGGTTTTCCCGTCCATGCAGCCCATCTCGACAAGCCTGTCTGAGCAAAAGAACCGCTTGTCGCTCATTTTTTGCCCGTTGCCAAGCTCCAGCTCTCGTCGTTATACACAAGTGGTTGAAGCCCGTCATTCCGGCATGGACTGCCGGAATCCAGTCACAGGGAGGTGAATCGGCGGATGTATGCATTGACTGAATCAACCTGTACACACGGTGAAACTTCCGGACGATGTGAGAATTGCTGGCAGTGGCTAGCCATTCACAAAAATGTGGGTAAAACAAGGTAAATATTCACCATTTCTTTTTCCGGGCGTTGTGGCATCCAGTGCTTGCAGTCCAATGTTTTCCCCTATAGTATTGGTGTTTTTTTAATGCACTTCTGGTCTAGGCCAAGCCCGACACTCCGGGCAACCGTGCCAACGCCACACTTCTTGAATAATGGAGACTTCGGATGAAATCGGCAATCGGCAATCGGCAATCGGCAATCGGCAATCGGCAATCGGCAATCGAAATTAGACTAACCCTCCTACAAAAAATTGCCAGCTTTTTCATAACTACTCTCCAAGCACCAATCCTTCTATCCCTCTTCTTTGGCACATTGCTGATTGCGTTACCGACGCTAAGCTATGCTAGTGGCGGAAATCTCACAGCGTCTGTCCTACCTATTGATATAGATACTTTTGTCAGGATAAATAATGTTGCACGTCCCGATGATCACAAAACTAACTTTGGCAATGACCCAAGTTTGTATGTCGCTGGCGAACAATGGGTAAGTTGGGGCGCAGGACGTACTTTAATAAAAATCGACCCTACCGCAATACCTAGAGATGCAACACAGATTAAGCTAAAGTTATATATGACTGGACTTGATGTTAGAGTCGGTTATGATGCAAAAATAGACTTATACAAAATTACCCAAGACTGGAATGAGCAAACAGTAACATGGGACACAAAACCAACATTTGACAATTCTAGGGCTTATTCATCTTTAATCATTAACCATGATGCCCCATTGACATGGTACGAATGGGACATTACCAGTTTGGTCAAGGAATGGCAAGCTGGTACATCAGCCAATTATGGTTTCTTATTATACGACCGTCCTGATTATAGTGGCGGAGGCTTGCGAATGTTCCATTCATCAGATTCGACTGATACAGCGAAGCGTCCTTATATTGAATATATCGGTGGCAACCTACCCAATGAATTGGGTGATAGTGATCAGACTATTTTTGATGTTACGATTTCGCTTTACAACAATCCAACCACGCCAACTGAACAAGCCAAATACAAAGAAATTATAAATTATTGGGCAGATGGCATATATGAGCAGACCAATGGTGCCCATTATCTGGGAAATGTTCATATACATAGAAACGGTGAAAACTCTTCCAATTCTAATCTTTTGTGGGTCGAATGTGAATGGCCTAGATCTAATACAGGAGGGTTCAATTTTTATGATGATAACTATGTTTTGGGGAAAATATACTTTGGTGACAAATTTGACGAAGATGGTAACCCAAACAAATGCAGTGATAATATAAAAAATAATTATCTTACCGAATCAGAAGGAGCAATTATTGGAGGTTATGTTTTAGCACACGAATGGGGTCATTATGTTTATTCTCTATATGATGAATATGTAGACACAAAAAAATCCACCACTTCTTTTTGGCAACCAAGGGCTACCGATAAAACACCAAAAACTCCGTCAATCATGAATGATCAAGAGTATGCCCTTAATCGACACTGGTGGGGCGGATTTGATTTTAATTATAAATGGCTCAATCATTCCATGCCTTACAGCTATTTGTACGCGCAAAAACCTGATACACGATTATCCTTTACCGATACTGCGCAAGGCCGCGTTTATGAAGCCAGTGCATGGCAAGTTTTAGTTAGAAACAAAAAAGATGACCCTAAAATGTCGTCAGTATTCAATGCTTTCCCCCCTAGGGTACACTATAAAGCATTGGATTCCGTTGCACCACAAGATGCAAGGTTCAAATATGGCAACGATAACATGATTGACAATGCCGTTTATGTCATGCTTACTAAAGAACCAATTACTGAACTAGACAAAGAGGGAGGTCAACAGAAGGCTCGAAACAAACTGAATATAATATGGGAACCTGTAAGTTCTATTATTGCATCAACATCCATAGCATCCACTAATGCCTATCAAGCTGGTCTCACCACTTTTGACGGCAACAAGAATGTTAGTTATCCGAAACCTGTTTTGCTAACCGCTCATATCAGCAAACATTATCCGATAACGGGTGTAAATATCGCTGCCACATTGACAGCACCCAACGGAACCCAATCCGAATTAGTCATGCGCGATGACGGAACCCATGCCGATGCAATCAAGGAAGACGGCGTGTACACGGCGGAGCTATTGGATTACACCCAGAATGGGGCTTACACCGTCAATCTGTCGGTGGACAATGCGAATAACTTAGCCCATTTTACCGATGCGGGATTGTCTTATGTTCCCGCATCCGATGGTTCCACACCCCCACCGATGACCACGCCAGTAGGAGAGAACTTTACACAGTCCGCTACGCTGCAATTTACTATATCCGGCGTACCGGCTTCCGGTGACGATCATCCAAACACACCACCGGGAACTGGCATGTTGGCGGACAACCGGGATGTGGCTGGTCGCATCGACCAAACCGGCGATGTGGATTATTTCAGCCTGACGGGTTTGGACACTGCCCAAGATGTGATCGTGCGCTTGACTGGACTCTCCACTGGTTTGCAGCCGGTATTGACGGTGTATCGTGCCGATGGCGTTACTGTCATTGCTTCTGGTGATTTGACCACTAGCCCAAGCGACCGGGGTTATCCGTATCTGCGGATTCCTGCAAGCCAATTGGGTACTGGTGCGCTGGTTATGAGCGTAACATCAGCCACCACGACTGGAACTTACAATATCAGCGCGGGGCAAGAAGCTTTAGCCAGCGATGTTCCGCCCAACCAAGCCCCGCAAGCCGACGCGGGTACAGCCAAAACTGTACGGCCCGGCAGCGCGGTGACGTTAAGCGGCAGCGGCTTTGACCCGGACAATGGGCCATCCCCAACGCTATCGTTTGCATGGGCACCCGCTTCGGGCGTAAATGCCAGCTTGAACGGCGCGGACACGGCAACACCGACGTTTACGCCGACAGCGAAAGGAGTATATGCGCTGCAATTGGTGGTCAGCGATGGCAAGGCCAATAGTGTACCCGCTGTGGTGAACATTACCGTGCCAAGGCTAGGCGACATCGACCAAGATGATGATGTGGATAACAATGACTTAAGCCGCATCACCGCCATGTTGAACAAACCCGCCAGCAATGCCAATGACTTACGCGACATCAATGGCGATATGACGTTGAATACGCTGGATGCCCGCAAACTGGCCCTGCTTTGCACCCGCCCACGCTGCGCGACGCAATAATCCTTCCAATCCAAACGCCCCCTTCCCATTACCGGGTTGGGGGCTTGCACTCTTAAAAATCGAGAATGAATCATGAAAATGAAGTTAATCCTATGGGTTTGCGTCGCGCTGTTGACCATGCCATTCACAGTACAGGCGCTCAGCTTGAGCTTGAGTACGAATAACTCAATTGTTGCGCCTAGTTCGACGGTTCAGATTGACGTGGTGGTGACCGGCTTGGGGAATCATGCCGCACCCTTGTTAGGCAATTTTGACTTAGGCATTGCCTACGATCCCATCCTGTTTGGGTTTGCCGGCATACAATTCGGCACTGGCTTGGGTGATCCCAGCTTGGGCGAGGCGGTGGTGGCGGATATGGCAACACCGGGGTTGGTGCAATTCTCCGAAGTTAGCTTGCTGGAAGGCATGGCGGCAAGCTGTTCGCTGTGCGTACCGCCGTATTTGGAGGATTTGCAAAATGGCAGCCTGATACTTGCCAGCCTGAATTTTACTGCGCTGTTTATCGGGTCTGGGGTTGTTTAATCTGTCTGCCTATGCTTTGGGCGATGCCTTGGGCGACCCATTGACTGCCGATCTTGCAGGGGGTTCATTAACAGTCAGCATCTCGGAACCGGATACTTTGGGCTTGTTTCTATTCGGGGGGTTGGTGTTGTCGTTGGTTGGCAAGCTAAGGTCAAGGGCGTAAGGCGGAACCATAGACGGGTTCCATCTTATGTTGTCGGTTGGTCGTTCTCAATCGGCGGATTAAATCCCTGTACCCGCCCTATGAACTACCTGTTGATTCCATTAAAAATTCTTAGTCTCAAAGTCATATTACGCTATCATACTCATGAGCAGAGCCGACATAACCAAAAAGGTGGAATGTCTGTTGGAGGCTTACCGGGAAGCCTTGTCATTAATCCCGTCGGCCATTTATCAGGAAACCGGCTATCAACTAGGCCAAGTTATCAAGGGATTCCTACCCGGACTGTTGCAAATGCTGGCGGTGCTTGGCCTAAGTGCGGTGGCTGGTGCGGGGGCAGGTGCGGCCATTGGCTTTTTTCTCGGCGGGGTTGGCGCTTTTCCTGGCGCGGTGGCCGGCAGTCAGTTTGGTTTGGACATCGGTACTTTCATCTTGACATGGATGGGGCTGAAATTCCTTGCGGAGGCTATTGGCCAAGGTTTGGGCGAATTGGTTTCGACCTTGGAAAATGCCGTTTGGAGGGCATGGATTGCGGCGGATAACGACAGAATGTTCCCTGGTTACGAAATTGACCAAGCCGCCCGTGGCTTGGCACGCTGCGTAGGGATATTGTTCCGCTTGATCCTGCAAGGCGTGGTGGCCTTGATTTTGGGAAAAGGCGGCGTTTCCGTGGGTAAGGGGATGGCGTCCACGGGCCGTTCGGTGTTAACCAAAGGCATCCAAGGCACGGCGGATGTCAACGTGGCGGATGTTGTCGCGCAATTGCGGCAAAGCAAGCTGCCCAAGGCATTCGCCGACTGGGTTGAGCAAAACTGGGAGGATTTGCTCAGAAATCCTAAATTACAAAGTGCGAAAGCCGATCCGGTCAGCAGCGCGGCTGAGGCATCGAATGCGGTTTCGCCTTCGCAGTTGAAGGCGGCGGGAGACCAAGAGAGCGGAAGCGCAGCAACAAAGGTATCTACTGAAACACATGACGCATTGGTTAAAGGAGAAGGAAGTTATGGTGAATTGGCTGGAACATTAGACAAAGGGTTTCAGAGGCATCATATGAATCAGAATGCGGCGTTTAATTCTGTAATACCTAAAGATGAAGGATTCGCCATCGGCATTCGTGGTAATGCATTTACTGAACTTGGCACACCACATTATGAATTTCACCGCTCCTTAGAAAATTTCTGGGACTCATATCGCAAAGGAGGTGATCTCTTTGGTGAAGTACCAACTAATTCGCAGTATGGCGATGCGATTGAACAAGCACTTAAAGATGTTGGTATCAATGGTTTAGAAACTCAGCGATTGAGTGATTTAGCAAATACTAATCGAGAACTTTATGGTTTAATGCCGGAAGATATCATACCTCGAATTCCCCGTAAGATTTACCAATCAGGCAGGAAATGAAGATGCATCAAAGAACTATTGCAACCTTAACCGAATTGGAAAGTAAAAATTGGTTTGTCAATGTTGGTAAGCGTGACTCTGACCATGTTGTTTTTTTGACGGGATGGGACGAAGCTATAAAAAGTTGCATGGGGGAGCCATGGGAATCGCTCTGTCAAGAAGCTGTAAATCAGTACAGAACTCGATTGATAGAGCGCGACAAACTACGATTTCGTGATTGGAATTTGCTTGTTCGCGAAATAAAAGGGAATACAGTACCTCTGGTACTAAATAAGACCAAGAAAGTGGTTGATGCCAATCAACTGCCGAAAGGATTTATTGATACTGTACAATGGGATATTCTGCATTTATGTATGGAGGCGGAATATGCTGATATATTTCCCCCCGGGTTTTTTGGCAGTCAAGCTTTTTGGTATATAAAAGGATATTTTCCATGCGGATGGGAAGGCAAGTTTCCTAATGGAAAGTTGGTAGTATTTTGATGCTTGAGCCTCGCATTTATTCCTCAAAATATTATGTTATAGAACCAGAAGTCGCAGGAGGATTTGGATGGAGTTATTTCTGCCGATATGTTTTATGTGAACCATCCATCGGGTTCAGTTCGCTTTCGATTTTGTCCTCGACCAGTTCGTAAATTAATTATGCAGCTATGGCAAGAATGGCAAAAGCTTCAAGGAAATAAAGAATGGCGTGTATTATGTTACGTCATTGATAATGGAAATTTCAACATTAAGACAAGCCCTTGAATATGTAATGACATGCCCTAGGGCCATAGGAAATCCTTTTCTCCATTTACGATATGGTCAAATATTGTTTGATGACGGCGAAGAAGATATAGCGGCAGATGAACTTATGTGGGCTTACATGGGGGCAGGGATAGATATTTTTGCACAAGATGACCAAAAATATCTTGCGTTTCTTAAGACAAAAGCAAAAATTTAATTTATGATTTTATTTTGATGAACGAGAAGCAAGATAAGGAAAATTTGAGTCTTTTCTTGCGGAAGTCAATTATCTACCTGATTTCCTTATTGAGAAGGCAGAAAATAAAGGCTATAACCTAGATTATTCGATTGATAGCCTCAATGAACTTGAACGATATTTGTCAACCGAAAACATAAAGAAAGATGATGAGGATCAACAATTTGCTGCAATGTATTTAGGTGGATTAATTATTAAAAATTATGGTGGTAAGTGGGTTATAGATTTGGATGACCCAAAAAGCCTAGATTTTGCTATTCCTATCATTAAAGGACATAGCAAGTTTGATGTTACTTTCAACCCATTCCATGCAGTGTCAATCTATATTATTAGAAAATTTTCGGGGATTCTATATAAGTCTATAAGGGCTGATGTAAGCCCAAAGAAACTAGGTTTAGATAGTTATCCAACTGAGAAATAAAATGTAGTGTTTTTGCGTCAAAATTGAGCAGCAAAAAAGATGCCGTACTGCACATACATGTTGTACGTTTCA
Source organism: uncultured Methylococcaceae bacterium (assembly GCA_903857165.1). Lineage (GTDB taxonomy): Bacteria > Pseudomonadota > Gammaproteobacteria > Methylococcales > Methylococcaceae > Methylumidiphilus. Next base: position 23,904 of record CAIODU010000096.1, read on the forward strand.
ATCTAAATTCTCCAACCTCATGGAACAGCTTTCCCTGCTGGAATTCAACGAATTCCGACGACTAATCAAAGGCAAAGAAATAGCCTTTGAGTCAATTTCCAAGGGTTTCCAACTGCAATATGAAAACCCGAATGGAAAGCTTTATCAAGGCACAGGATAGATTGGCTGGCTTCGTTGGACGGTTCAAGCATTGATCTGGTGTTTGCCGACCCGCCTTACAACATCAAGAAAGCCGATTGGGATAGTTTCGAGAGCCAAGAACACACTATCGCATGGCACTCAAACTCGGCAGGAAGCCAAGCGAACCGCTGGAACTCCTGGACAGGGCTGGCTTGATCGAGGCCGACATCCGAACCCCGATGCGCAAGCTGCGTGAAATCGAGGGCATCCGGGGATTGATGCTGAACCGCGAGGCCAGCCGTTGTTGGTTGGCATTGGTGGGTGATTTGGTCATTCCAACAGGCAACGCCAGAAAGCCAACCACTGTGGCAGTGCCATCTAATACAGTGCCAGCAGCCAAACAGCCTTTCACCGCCAATAAAGCTCTAACCCCCAACAAAGAAAATCGCACATCCACTTTGCCCGTGGCGGAACAGCCTAAGAAAATCGGGGATGTCGAAACCACCAAGCCAGTGCCAGCGCAACCCAGTTTACAAACCAAAACCATATCATCTGCGACCGGCATCCCTAAAGAACCGGCGAAGTCAGCCGATCCAGTGTCCACAATCCCCCTGGAAAGGGAAACGACCACCGACACCGGCTCGGCAGACGATCTTATCCAACGAATTCGGCAACGCGCTGGATTGCCTAGCCCAGTTGAAGAAACTGCGGAATGGCTGTCCGTTCCGTACTCCATCCTCGACTGGTATCTGGCGCAGAATACCGGAATCACCCGGTCCAAGCTGTACAGTGGACCCTTATGTCAAGACAGTTTACTGCCTAATTTAAGAGGGTAAGCCATCACTTGCAGCGGAACGGCGCTGCCCCGATTCGACTTCTGTTTCCGTGCGAGAGGTTTCCTTCTCGCTGAATTTGTCTACGATCT
>CAIODU010000097.1 GCA_903857165.1 uncultured Methylococcaceae bacterium
ATGTTGCCCCCCTGCTGCTGGATGGTCGCCTGGCCGGAGACAACCTGCCCGCCGGTGGGCAGGGCGTTAGTCGAGGGGTCGGCCATGGCGGCACCGGCCAGTGCCAGGTGAACGGCAAGGACGATGGGTTGAAGGCGAAAATTGTGCTCTTTATTGTGGATGCCCATGGCGTTTATTTCCAATGATTAAGATTAAATTATGACTGATGTTACGCACACGTCGTCAAAGGGCTGCCGACCTACGGCATCAGGAACCCAAAGCCCTGGCTTCAAAGCCATTAACTTAAGCCGTTCGTGGTGAGCCTGTCGAACCATGAACGGCTTAACTAATGGCAGTGGTGCCGGAGCCTCGGAACGATGAATAAGCCAGTAGGGCGGCAACCCTTTGCCGCCAACGAATTCTAAGTCAGTGCGTAACATCAGTTATTTAAATAAATAGTCAGGCTTCGGGCCTTTTTCCGCCGGCAAACATAAGGTAAGCGGGGTTGTCGGTCTCTTCCCTGTACGGGAATCCCAGTGCGTCAAGAAATTCATGGAACGTCTTACGATCCTCTTTGGGTACTTGCAGGCCCATCAGCACCCGTCCGAAGGCCGCGCCATGGTTGCGATAGTGGAATAGGCTAATGTTCCAGCGACCGCCCAGAGTGGAGAGAAATTTTAGCAGTGCGCCGGGGCGTTCCGGGAACTCGAAACTGTAAACATGTTCATGCAACAATCTGGGGGGGTGTCCTCCGACCATGTGGCGGATATGCTCCAACGCCAATTCATTTCCAGTCATGTCGGTGACGGAAAAACCGGCATTGCGCAATTCCTTGATCAACGCCTCGCCGTCCTTGCGTCCGTTGCTGGTCTGCACGCCGACAAAAACATGGGCGGCGGCCGAATCAAACAAACGGTAGTTGAATTCGGTGATGTTGCGCTGGCCCAAACTGCGGCAGAATTCCAAGAAACTGCCGGGGTGCTCGGGAATGGTTGCCGCGAACAACAATTCTTTTTGCTCACCCATCTGTGCGCGTTCGGCCACATGGCGCAGACGGTCAAAGTTGATGTTGGCCCCGCTTTCTATCGCAATCAGGCATTGCCCTTCCAGTGCATTTTCCTCCGCATATTTTTTTAACCCGGCAATACTTAAAGCACCCGCAGGCTCGGCAATGGAACGAGTGTCGTCGAAAATGTCCTTGATGGCCGCGCAAATTTCGTCTGTGTTCACCGTCACCACGCCATCAACGTATTGATGGGCGATATGGAACGTCTCTTTGCCGATTTGCTTGACGGCGACACCGTCGGCGAACAATCCGACCTGTTTCAGCACGACCCGCCGCTTGGCTTTCAGCGCCTTGTTCAGACAATCGGAGTCTTCCGGCTCGACACCGATCACCTTAACCTCGGGGCGGACGAATTTCACATAAGCCGCCACCCCCGCAATCAGGCCGCCACCGCCAACCGGCACAAAAATGGCGTGTATGTCGCCCCTGTGCTGGCGCAGAATTTCCATGCCGATCGTCCCCTGCCCGGCAATCACTTCAGGGTCGTCGTAAGGATGGACGAAAGTCAGTTTATGCCCTTCGGCCAAGTTTAACGCATGTTCATAGGCTTCATCATAGGAATCGCCATACAGCACGGTTTCACCGCCCCGGCTGCGCACCGCCTGCACTTTGATTGCAGGTGTGGTGACCGGCATGACGATGAGTGCGCGGATGCCGAGTTTGTTCGCAGCCAACGCCACGCCTTGGGCGTGGTTGCCGGCAGAAGCAGTGATGACACCGCAATGCTTCTCCGCCTCACTTAGGGACACGATCTTGTTATAAGCCCCGCGCAATTTGAAGGAAAATACAGGCTGCAAATCCTCGCGTTTGATATAAACCTTATTGTTCAATCGCTTGGACAAAATCGGTGCGACATCTAACGGTGTTTCAATGGCCACATCATAAACCCGGGCGCGCAGGATGCGCTCGATATAATTTAGAATCATGTCACTCTTGTTGAAAAAATTTGCATGCATCCCCGAGTGGAACATTAAAGAACATGACAGGTTGCCATTCCACGGGGTATTATCCCACGATTTTAACCAGAAGACGGAGTGACAAAATGACACAAGACGAACTCAAGAAAAAAGTCGCTGAAGCTGCCCTGCACTATGTCAAGGGTTTATCAGTGTTGGGGGTGGGCACCGGCTCGACGGTGAACCACCTGATCGACCTGCTCGCCGATTTCAAATCCCAAATCGACGGGGCGGTGTCCAGCTCGGAAGGCACCACCATGAAGCTCAAGAAGGTCGGAATCCCGGTGCTTGATTTGAACGACACCGGCACTTTGGAAGTCTACATTGACGGTGCCGATGAAGTTAACGCCCACTTTCAGATGATCAAGGGCGGCGGCGGTGCGCTGACGCGGGAAAAAATCATCGGTGCTGCCAGCCGCAAATTTGTTTGCATCGCCGATGCCAGCAAATATGTCGATGTGCTCGGCAAATTCCCGCTGCCAGTGGAAGTCCTGCCCATGGCGCGCAGCTATGTCGCCCGCGAAATGGTGAAGCTCGGCGGACAGCCGGTATGGCGCGAGGGCTTTCTCAGCGATAACGGCGGGCAAATCCTCGACGTGCATAACCTGACCATCCTCAATCCGGTGGAGATGGAGAAACAAATCAACAGCATTCCCGGTGTCATCACCGTAGGCATCTTCGCCATCCGCCCCGCCGATGTGGTGTTGTTGGGTTCGGAGGAGGGGATTCGGACTTTGCAATAAACATTCGCATAGACCGACTCGGTTTTTAAAACCGAGTCGGTTCACTGGGCCAGGCTATGATGGTCAGCATTAGCATAAAATTATATGGGGTTCTCAAAATGGAAAGCACAAGTGCCAACAAATTTAGAGAAAACATGAAAGGCTATGTGGAACAAGTGGTCAAGAGGCATGAACCACTAAAAGTAACACACCGCAGCGGAGAAGATTTTGTGATTATTAGCGCAGAAGATTGGGAACGGGAACAGGAAACCCTGCATGTGCTGCAAAACAATGATTTATTGAAACAAATAGCCGATTCCTTGGATACCCACGCAAAGAAAAGTGGTTACTTGCCTACCGACCGGGAATTGAATGAGATCGCTGGTATTTGAAGGCAATACTTGGGCTATTTACGAAGAGCTTAGGATAAAGGATAAAAACCTACATGCCGCTCTGTGCAAAATACTGAAGGAAATGCTTCGCAATGATCCCGGCACCGGCACTGGCAAACCTGAACCACTGAAACACAATCTATCAGGCTTTTGGTCCCGGCGAATTGGCCAAAAAGACCGCGTTATCTACAAATTCGATGATCGGTACATTTACGTCTTCGCCATTGGTGGTCACTATGATTAGCCAGCGTATGGCGTAATAGCCGTAAGGCGTATTCCGCCAAAATGGCGCAAACCATACACACTTCTTTCCGTTTCTTCATTATTGAGCAAAAGGTTAGGCATTTGCTATTCTCGTTAAATGTATTTACAGCGTTTTCTATATCTATTAGTTACTTATTTATTTATTTACGCTCATGTCGGCAAAGGATTGCCGACCTACTGCGTAACAAGGACTGTAGGGCGGCAACCCTTTGCCGCCAACGATTTCAAAACTTAAACAACGTA
>CAIODU010000098.1 GCA_903857165.1 uncultured Methylococcaceae bacterium
CTTGGAACGCTCCCTGCGCCAGCAAATCAGCAAGGAGCGCAAGGTGCTGGAGTCGGGCCTTTCCATGCTGGCCAGCATCGGCAGCACCGCGCCCTTCGTCGGACTGTTCGGCACGGTCTGGGGCATCATGCATGCACTGGAAGGCATCAGCAAGGCCAAATCCGCCAGCTTGGACGTGGTCGCCGGACCCATCGGCGAAGCGCTGATCGCCACCGCCATCGGCATTGCCGCAGCAATTCCCGCCGTGCTGGCTTACAATTTCTTCCTGCGCAAAATGAAGCTGTGCGTGGCGGAACTGGATTACTTCGCCACCGATTTCTTAAATCTAGCGGTGCGATCCAGCCTGAAAACCGACGAGGATGACTGACATGGCGTTTAAAAACGATTCGTCCGACCGCGAGGCAATGAGCGAAATCAACGTGACGCCCTTGGTGGATGTCATGCTGGTGTTGCTGATCGTGTTCATCGTCACCGCCCCGTTGCTGACCCAGGCAGTGAAAGTGGATTTGCCGAAAACCGAAAAGGCCGACCCGTCCCCGGACAAGCACACCAGCACGGTGTCCATCGACGCGCTGGGCAAGGTCACACTGAACGACCAGCCCCAAGCAATGGCAGCCTTGGAGCAAAGCCTGCGTTCGTTGCTTGCAGCCGACCCCGAACTGATTGTGCAATTCCAAGCCGACAAGGCCGTGGCTTATGGTACGGTGGCCGAGGCGATGGCGATTGCGCACAAGGCCGGGATTCAGAAGTTGGCGTTTATTACGAGGGAGTGAATAGTGGGGCGGCCCCGGCATGGCCGTTCGCCATTGATGAATTGTCGGTGGTGTGGCTGTATTGCAGGTAGGCTAAAATACCGGTCGGGTGTTGCAAGCGGTGAGGGATAGGCAAAGATGTCTCACGCAACGGTGCAACGTAATGGGCATTAATGCGTCTTTGCCTGAATCCCTGCGTCCCTACTCTTCGCCCTCGATGCGCTTCATCACATCCAGCACCAGTTCGCGCTTTTCGCGGGCAATTCGATAGAGCAGACTGCGGTCGTCCATAGCTTGCAGGGCAAGGAGCAACGGCTCGAAAATTTGTTGGCCGATTTCGTCCAAGACTAGAAGTGCTTCCCTTACTTCGTTTTTCTGCCCTTTCGCCGATTGAAGCAACAAGACATCCGTCATTGTCGATCTTAGGTTTTCGGCTTGGGTTTTATCGTTGGTGGCGTGGGCTATGATGTAGGCAGTGGCGGCGGGGAGGACGGCTTGCCAGTGTTGGGAAAGGATATGAAGGCCATAGCGATCATCGGGTTTCATGGCAATGCCTAGGATCAGTTCGTTCACACCTCCTTCGATACGACCCATATCGACTAGGTATATCCCGCCTAGATTGAGGTGCGCCAAGCCGTATTGTGGATCAAGTTTCAATGCTTGGCGGTAGGCGGCTTCGGCCTCGATGTGGCGTTTCTGTTCAAATAGCAAGGTGCCTAAATTACTCCAAGCAATAACATTTTGCGGATAAAATTCTAGTGCTTTTCGGCAAGCGCCTTCGGCCTCGGCGGGGCGCTTTAGGTTGCTTAGAACGCCGCTTAGATTGAGCCAAGCAGGAACAAATTGTAGATCGAGTTCCAGCGTCTTTCGGTAGGCCATTTCGGCCTCGGTTAAACGGTTCTGACCAATTAGTAGGTTGCCTAAGTTGAACCAAGCAACTGCATTGAGAAAAGCATTTAGTGGTTCGAGTTCCATAGCTCTGTTGTAAGCAGCTTCGGACTCGGAGAGACAGTTTTGGTTGGATAATACAGTGCCAAGATTGATCCAAGCAGTGGCATTTTGCGGATCGAGTTCCAGCCCTTTGCGGCAGGCGGCTTCAGCTTCAGCATGACGGTTCTGGGCGTATAGCGCATCGCCTAAAGCACACCAGGTAGAGGCATATTGCGGATCGACTTCCATCGCTTTGCGGTAGGCGGATTCTGCCTCGTCGTGGCGATTTTGGCGGTATAGTGCAATGCCTAGGTTATGCCATGCAGCAACCTGTTGCTGATCGAATTCAAGTCCCCTGCGGTAAGCGGCTTCTGCTTCGGCGTTACGGCTCTGTTCCATTAGCACATTACCAAGGCTGTTCCATGCGGAGGGATATTGCGGATCGAATTCCAGTGCCTTTCGGAAAGCTGCTTCTGCTTCCATATGTCGAAGAAATAGCATATCCAGCATAACCCCTGCTGCCCTCGCATGGCGTGGAGTGTCCATCTCCCAAGCGCCGAGTGCTGTAAGGCAAGATTGTGCTTGTTGTAAACCGGTTTCACCCAAAGTTATTCGTAGCGTTTGCCACCATTTATTATTATCTGGCCTGAACCCTAATTTACAGCGCTTATCGCGTTCCAGCAGCCAGACGGTTTCAGCCAGCAAGTAGCGCGAACCATGGCTTTCCACTGGGTCGCCCTCTGCAATCTCCTCATCGATAGCTCGTCGGTCATCGCGGGCGATGGCGTCGCGCACCAATGCCTCAAACACCGCGCCGCGTCCATCGTCATCCGCCGCCGCACTCAAAGCGTGGAGAAAGGACAGCTTCTCCATCCGCACTGGTTCAGTCATAGGCCCGGCCAACTCGCCTTCCAAGCGACTCGCCCACTCTTTGAAATCCTTGCGGCTATAAAATGTCTGCATGAAACCCACCAGCCAGCGCAACTGATTCCGGCCTTCACGACTGTGACGCATCAGATAGTAAACGTTGTAGAAGCGTTCGCTGACTTGATAGCGCTTTTTCTTGTCGCCGCCGGCCTCCTCGACAAAACCTTCGTCGATTAGCCGTTTGATTTGGGCGCTGACATAATTGGATGGCTTGCGCAGTTCGCGGCGAATGTCATCCACCGTCACCGGGTCCCAGCGTCGGGCGATGGCATCGAAAGCCCGCCGCGTTTCTTTGGCAAGGCTGTCGATGCGATGTTTAAAGAACGGGGTGGATTCGTCGAGTAGTCGTTCCAAGTCTTGGCGCACGTCTCCATTTAGCCCGTCGCGCAACACGCGGTAGCCGAGTTTGACCAAGCGGGGATTGCCACCGGTCAAGATGCGCAAAGCCGCCACACGCTCCGGGGCTTGCTCAATGACATTGATGACGGCATCATCACCCAGCATTTCGGCGAAGCGGCGCAGAAGGCTTTCCAATTCCTCTTGGTTTAACCGATCCAGCGAGAAGGAGCGGAAGAAATCATGGAAGGCTTGATCCACTTCGGTGATTTCCTCGAAATAACTAGGAGCCGCGCCGATTACCATCATGCGCGGGTCGGTCATCCACAGGGCGCGCAGGCTGTGCAGGGCTTGCCCGTCGTCGATGGCTCGGAAAATATCGTTGAGGTTGTCCACCAGCAGCAAGGCGCGTTTGCCGGTTTCCGCCAACAACTGGAAAAAACGCTCCTGCGCCCGCCCGGCCAAATTCGCGGGGTTTTCATCTAACAATTGCTCGGCGGCTTGGGCTGGGCGTTCCAAGACGGATTCCAGATGTCGAATGGTCTCTAGCCAGAAATCCGCAAGATCGCCAATCCCATATTGTTCCTCCTGAAACAGTATGGGAAGCCAATTTGCTGTGAGGGTTTCATCACGATCTAGCTTGTGTTTGATCGCGCATAGCAAGGTGGTCTTACCCATGCCTCGGGGTCCGATTATCACCAGATGCTGTTGCGGTTGGTCTGGCACGTTGTGGCGGATGATGTCGAGAATGCGCTCAAGCAAGCCTTTGCGGTCGATGAACTCGGCCAGCAGTTGCTCCGGGCTTAGTGCCGCCGGATTGTAGAGGTTTAAGGTTGGGTCGATGGGTTTGGTGTTCATGTTTGCCGTGCCTCTGGTTCTTACGCTTCCGTTCCACTGCCATTAAGCCGAAGCCCGGAAGGAGCTTGCGTAATCCGGGAAGACCATAGCCCACGAATCCCCCGCATTCCGCTACGCTGCAAGTGGGCAACTTCAGAAAATCATACCCTTCCTTTCCACCGCCAATAATCGCGCAACAGATGGGAGAAAAACCGGATATTCCCGTCCTCGGCTTCGGACAAATAACCGTCGTGCTCCAAGACTTCCATAACATATTGGTAATCCTCGTCTTCAAGTTGGGGGGCGCGGGCGCGAAGCTCATCACGAGGGATGCCTAAATCCTTGGTGGCAATGAGCTTCAGCATGGCGCGGGCGGTGGCGGCAAGTGGCTTGTCGAAAACATCGCCCAAACGAGTCCACATATTGTCGGAATATTGGTTGCGCTTGCCTTGCGCAACTTGGCGGTAAATTTTCTCCAAATCAACCGGCTGGTTCGGGCTGGCTTCTGTCTCCTGCAATTCGGCGATGAACAATTGAATAAAATAAGGCCAAACCGCTGTTCCCAAGCGTTGCAGATATTCTTGGACCAAGGTTTCGCTCAGTGGGACTTGGTTGTCGCGGGCTAAGGTCAAGGCCAGTTCCAAGGCTTGTCCATTGCTCAGAGGTGTGAGGAACTCGCGGCGTAAATCATTGCTGGGACCCCGGATGCCAAGCCGACGCAGCACATTATCCAGCCCAATGGAGCCGGTCAGGAGAAACCGCACCGGGCTGTCGGTATTGTGCTGGCGGATGCAGCGTATCCAGTGCATGGTACTCTCCGCCAAAGGTATGCCATGATGTTTGGCGATGAGATCAACCATCGTGGGAAATTCGTCCAGCAGGAACCATACCGGCTCATTCAGCACATTCAAGTCTTCCATTAAACTGTTCGCTTGTTCACTCCAATCGGACTCTTCAATGTACCCGTACTTGGTTTTCAAGCGTGGAAGCAAATCACCCGCTTGCTTCAGTTTTTGTTGCCAAGGTTCATCCTGAATCTTGCTCAATTCGGTCGCCATGGCTTTGAGCCATAGTTTTGGATGGTTGTATTCTTCAAGATTCAGGAACACCGCTCGAACTGGATTGTTTCCTTTTCCGACTAATTCCTTTAGATGCAGCAGCACGCTAGTTTTGCCTGTGCGACGTGGGGCAAGGAAGAGAACGTGTTCGGACTGCATGGCTCGAAGCAGCTTTTTCACGATTTCGTCGCGGGGAAAGAAATTGCTCCCGGTGGCGGGTGCGCCTATTTTGATTTGCATGGACATGGTGGGGTCTCCTTTTGTTAGTCCACCAAGATTTTAGCAACAAATCTGTTGCGCAACAATATCGTTGCGCAATTATTTTGTTGCGTTGATAAACTGCCCATTCTAGGCCGCATAGGAAAGACTACGACCCCTCCGGGGTCGATATTTTATTCGGTTTGCCTTCCGGGGGTGTCGCTTCGCTCAACCCCCGGCTAATGGCTTGAACCCCTTCGGGGTTCTGTGGCTCCCGCAACGACTTGTGTATAACGATGAGAGCCGGAGCTTGGGAACGAGCGAACCGCTGGAGCGTAGAAACGAGGAAAGAATTCAGGGATGAATCCTTAACCCTGCAACTTCCTGTATTTAATCCTATGCGGCTGATCCGCATCCGTGCCTAGGCGACGGTGGCGGTCGGCTTCATAGTCGGCATAGTTGCCTTCAAACCAAACGACTTTGCTATCGCCCTCGAAGGCCAGCATGTGGGTGGCGATGCGGTCGAGGAACCAGCGGTCATGCGAGATCACCACCGCACAACCGGGGAAGTCGAGCAAGGCTTCTTCCAAGGCACGTAGGGTTTCCACGTCGAGGTCGTTGGTGGGTTCGTCGAGCAGCAGCACGTTGCCGCCGCTTTTTAGTAGCTTGGCTAGATGGACGCGGTTGCGTTCGCCGCCGGAGAGGTCGCCAATGCGCTTTTGCTGGTCTTGACCTTTGAAGTTGAAACGTCCGCAATAAGCCCGCGACGGCGTGGTGTAGCTGCCAACGGTAATCAGATCGAGTCCGTCGGAAATTTCCTCCCATACCGTCTTGCTGTCATCCAGGCTGTCGCGGCTTTGATCGACATGTGAAATTGTCACGGTCTCGCCGATGCGGATGGAACCCGAGTCGGCCTGTTCGACCCCGGCCATCATGCGGAACAGCGTGGTCTTGCCCGCGCCGTTGGGTCCAATGATGCCGACAATGCCACCCGGCGGGAGGCTAAAGCTTAAATCATCGATCAACAACCTCTCGCCAAAACCCTTGCGGATGCCTTCGGCGATCACCACCACATTGCCCAAACGCGGGCCGGGCGGGATGTAGATTTCCTTGGTTTCGTTGCGCTTCTGGTTTTCCTCGGAAGACAGCTCGTCGAAGCGGGCCAAGCGGGCCTTGGATTTGGCATGACGGCCTTTCGGGTTGGAGCGCACCCATTCCAATTCGGCCTTCATCGCCTTCATGCGGGCGGATTCTTGCTTTTCTTCGATTTCAAGGCGACTTTCCTTTTGCTCCAACCACGAGGAGTAATTGCCTTCCCACGCGATGCCGTAGCCTCGGTCCAGTTCCAAAATCCAGCCCGCCACGTTGTCGAGGAAGTAGCGGTCATGGGTGACGGCAATCACCGTGCCGGGGAAGTCGTGCAGGAAGTGCTCCAGCCAAGCCACCGACTCGGCATCGAGATGGTTGGTGGGTTCGTCCAGCAGCAGCATGTCGGGGCCGGACAGCAGCAACCGGCACAAGGCCACGCGGCGCTTTTCACCGCCGGAGAGCTTGGTGACATCGGCGTCCCAGTCGGGCAGCCGCAAGGCGTCGGCGGCGATTTCCAGTGTGCGATCAAGGTTGTGGCCGTCGCTGGCTTGGAGGACGGCTTCGAGCTTGGCCTGTTCGACGGCCAGGGCATCGAAATCCGCGTCCGGCTCGGCGTAGGCGGCATAGACTTCGTCCAGGCGGGCTAGGGCATCCTTGATGTGCGAGAGGGCTTCTTCGACGTTGCCGCGCACGGTCTTGTTGGGGTCCAGGTGCGGCTCCTGGGACAGGAAGCCGATGTTGATGCCGGCTTGCGGGCGGGCCTCGCCGTTGTAATCGGTGTCCACCCCCGCCATGATGCGCAGCAGGGTGGATTTGCCCGAGCCGTTAAGGCCCAACACGCCGATTTTCGCGCCGGGGAAGAAGGAGAGGGAGATGTCGCGCAGAATTTCGCGCTTGGGCGGGACGACCTTGCCCACCTTGTTCATGGTGTAAATATATTGTGCCATTCGTGCAATGCAGTCTAGTGAGGGTAAACCACCATTATCCCACGTTCAAGCTTTGCAAGGCAGGGCGGAAGCGATCAACCCACCGCTTTATCCCAAAAGCAGGTAGCCCGGATGGAACAAAGTGGAATCTAGGTTTTTGGGCCATCACTACCCGGATTTCACTACGCTACATCCGGGCTACGCTGGCTGTCATGCTTCTGTAGCAATGTGACGTTATTATTAAATGGTTTTTGTTAAAAGCTTGGGCAAGCGCATAGCCGTCCAAGTGTCGGCAACTTTCATTCCCCCATAATTTTACTGCGTGAATCCCAATGGCTAATCGAATTATTTTCCCGGTTTTAATCGCAACGATCCTCACCGCTCCGGCAGCACAGGCGGCACCAATCCTGCTTGCTGTCGGCAGTCTGACTAATCCCACCGATCTTTCCACCGCAACGGCGGGGCCGCTCGAAAGCGGGGTTGCAGGCAACACCCTCGGAGGAATTGGCTCCGGCCTCGCCTGGGCAGGGGGAAACACGTTCCTTGCCCTGCCAGACCGCGGTCCAAACGCAACCCCCTACAACTCTCTGGTGGACAACACCACCTCCTACATCACCCGCTTCCAGACCGTCTCGTTAAACTTGTCGGCAAACCCCGGCGGTCCGCAGCCATTCACACTCACTCCGACCCTCAATGCCACCACGCTACTGTCCAGTCCGACTCCGCTGACGTATGGTGACGGTAGCCTCGGAACCGGAACGGGCATTGGCCCGGGAGACGTACCTGGGAGCTTGGCCTTGGGCAGCGGAGTACCTCCCCTGAATGCCACCAACAACACCAATTATTTCACTGGGCGTTCGGACAATTTCGACCCTGCCCAGAATTCGGGCTATCCGGCCAATGCCCGCTTAGACCCGGAAGGCATACGCCTAGCCAAACACGGCGATAGCGTATTTATCTCCGACGAATATGGCCCTTACGTGTATCAGTTTGACCGGGCAACCGGCCAGCGCATTAGAACCTACACATTGCCTTCAGGGGTGGGGCTTAACGACAACTTCGATGTCACCAAATTGAGTTCGCAAGGCAGTGTGGAGATCAGCGATAACAACAGCGGACGGGTGGCCAATAAGGGCATGGAAGGTCTGGCGATCACGCCCGATGGCAAGACCCTGGTCGGCATGATGCAAAGCCCGTTGATCCAAGACGGCGGCGACGGCGGCAGAGTGCAACGCATCGTCACCATTGATGTGGCGACGGGTGCCACCCATGAATATGCCTATGACAATCAGACTAATGGCAAAAACTACAACATCAGCGAAATCGTCGCGCTTAACGATCACCAATTCCTAGTCGATGAGCGCGATGGCAAGGGCTTGGGTGACGGCAGCGTTGCCGTAGTCAAACAATTTTTCCAGATCGATCTGACTGGGGCCACCGATGTCAGCGGGATCAGTGGACTGAGACTGAGCATTCTTTTTGATGGGTTTTCTTGTCTATTTGATCAAATAGACTGAGGGTTGGAGGTTGAACCCCCTCAGGAAGCTTGACTGCAAGCCCCCTTCGGAGGAGTCTCCAATCTACCAAAACAGGAGACC
>CAIODU010000099.1 GCA_903857165.1 uncultured Methylococcaceae bacterium
AATCCGGGGGGATGCCACGGAAAACCCGGATTGCGCCGCAGGGCGGCTCCATCCGGGCTACGGCATTTTCCAAAGGGGGTACGCCTTTCCACTCGTTTAGACAAAGCTGTGCGTAACATCAGTTCCTATGATAAATCTTTGGCTTTGAGCAGATCGACAACTTCCGACAAATGGTGAATTTTCTCATCCCTTAGTTCGATTTCTTTGTCTTTCAGTTGCAGCATCCACTGTAGCTTTTCAATTTCCGTTTGCAAGTCGATTTGTCCGTTTGCGGGATAATTATGATTGTTTTGAGTGCCGGTGCTATTTGTGAAGTTAAATACATTTTTTTCTGTTGTACCCAATAACTCAAGCAAATCCACGCCGAACAAATCAAGAATCTGATCCAAACGCGACAACCGAATATCGCTATTGCCGCGTTCAATTTCGCCATAGGCATTTAACGACAATTCCAACTTTTCAGCCACATCCTCCTGTGTCCATCCTCTCGCTTGCCGAATCAGCCGAATTTTTTCATGGATAGGCATCATTGCACAGTAACACTTGGTAAATTAACAAGTTAGGCTTGGTTGTGTATAAGTTGGATAGATTTTAACATATATTGTGGGCTTATTCAATGACAGCGTAGGCCGGGTTAGCCGCACAGGAAAACTTTGCCACCAAAACCTATGCCTAGTGTGCGCCGTAACCCGACTAACTCAGTGATGTTACGCAGCGGCCCAGGATTAGAGCGTCAAAGCCTGTTCTGAGCCAAGTCGAAGGGCTTGCTTTGACAGGCGAAGCAAGTTTCGCACTTACAATGCCCTTGTCAAAGCAAGCTTTGACGCTCCCGTCCTGCCACAAAATAAGCATCCAATGCATCAGTGCGTAACATCAGTTAATAATGTGAGAGTAGAAAAATATTGCCACGTCCCGCGCTTGGGTGCAAACCCTTTTCTCAAAATTGAAGGAATATTCAATGAAAGCGTTACCAAAACCATTTACCTCCCTCGTCCTGCTGTCCGGGATGGCCCTTGCCCCCGCGTCCCAAGCCACCTTGTACACCCGCCTCGGTGGGCTGGCGGTGTACGACGACGACCGCAACATCACCTGGCTGGCGGATGCCAACTATGCCAAGACCTCCGGCTACGACACCGACGGCGCGATGACTTGGCAAGTCGCCAAAGGTTGGGTAGCAGGATTGAATGTCGGAGGCTACACCGGCTGGCGGCTACCGACAGCGTTGAATGAAAACGGCAGTGGCCCCTGTTTAGATTACAACTGCGGCAGCAGCGAGCTGAGTCATTTGTTTTATGAACTCGGCGGCGTGTTTTTTCAGTCGATCCTGACCACCCACAACAGCAATTTCAATTTGTTCACCAATGTGCAAGACTCCAATTTCTGGACAGGTAAAGAGTACATGATTACTGATGAAGCGTATTTCATCCCCAAACTTTGGCTTCCAGTATTACCCACCTTTAAGTACGAAGGCCTTTATTCGTGGGCCGTGCGCTCTGGCGATGTCGCCGCCGTGCCAGAGCCGGGCGTGATGGGGTTGTTGGGAATTGGCGCATTGGCTTGGGCGGGCGCGAGGCATAAACGGCGGGGGTGATTTATGCTCGTTCCCAAGCTCCAGCTTGGGAATGCGGTCTTTGAAGCTCTGCTTCCATATCCATGCCGAAGCGCGGCGGGGTTTGTAACCCCGCCGCTAAGGTTTTGTGCAAAGCCACGGCATCCAGGGAGATACAAAACGATTCTGACGGGATTACAAATCCCGTCCGGCGTTGTAACAACAAATGCCCCGGACTGGCGGGGTTGTCGAATACAGACAAAGACAGCCTTGTAGGTCGGGCAACAGCTTCATCGATGCCCGACACATGCCGAGTGTCGGGCGCAAAGCAAGCGTAGCCCGGATGGAGCGCCAGTGAAATCCGGAATGACTGCCCGCTGATAACCTGTATTCCGCTTCGCTCCATACGGGCTACATTCCCGGTTATTCAAGTTGCATGGATTGGGCGGCATCATTTCGTTGCCCGACATCTCAATCTCTCGGGCGCAAAACACCGGATTTTATTGCGATTGTAGGCTTAATCTGCCATCATCAATCCCTGAGTTATTTCAATTTGGAGTCCAATATGAACACGATAGACCAACTTGAAGCCGAAATCTTACATTTGCCGCCTAACGACCGGGAAAGGTTGGCGCTTGCCGCTTGGGAAAGCCTGATGGAAGACATTGACGGGTGTTCAAATGTTGCCGCTGCCCCGGATGGTTTAGACATTGCCCGCCAACGTGACAGTGAATTGGAATCTGGAAGGGTTAAGCCATTAAACCGGGAGGAGTTTGATCGTTTAGCTGGTTTCCGCATTCAATGAGACTGGAATTCCATCCAGATACAGCAAAAGATGTTCAGGACGCGGTTAGCCACTTCGAGAATCAACGCCCCGGATTGGCTGATGCATTTCAACTTCAACACAGTGAGGCTCTGGATCGCATTTGTGCGAGTCCTTCGCGTTTCCAAAAAATTGAGGCAAATATACGCCGCTGCCTCGTCCACCGCTTTCCTTACTCTATATCTGTACCGGATTGTTGCTGGCAAAAGAATCAGAATTCTTATTATCCGCCACCATCGTCGCCATCCTAAGTACGGCCTTGCCCGGATTTAAGGCCGTTTGGCTCATCGGCTACGGATTCCTGCTAAAACCTCTGCGGCGGTAAGCTTTTCCTTCAAGTCATCCAGCAATTCAGGATGCCTATCCAGCAGTTTAAACAGGTTCAGCACGGCGGGCATGGGGCGGGCCTCGCCACGCTCATAACGCGAAAATGCGTTTTTGCCGCCGCCAGTGAGCTTGGCGGCTTCGGCTTGGGTTAGTTTTAGCTTGTGTCGAATGCGCGCCAATGCTTTTCCTTCTTCACGATCCACCTCGCCACGGAAAGCCAGCCAAGCCGGTTCAGTGGCCTGCAAATCATCCCCGTTTAAAATGCCTTCCCCGCACACGTCGCACCAGTCTCCGGGCTGTTCCTGTTCGAACAGATGTCCCTTGTATTCCAACGCTGTGTGTTTGCTGCGACGGTGGAGAGTGCCTTGGAAACAGACAGGGCAGGTATTCCCATTTGAAATGATTGCCTCGCTCATAATGCCTCCCTCAGTGGTTTAAAGGAAATGGTGAAATAAAAACCCTGTGTATCCCGTTGGAACTTTACATACAATTCCAACCCGTCCCATTCGGCATGGTAAACATCCTGCCAAACGCGATGGTCAGCATTTGTGGTCATTGATTTGTAAAAATTCCGCCGCGACAAGCCCTGCACTACCTTCACCGCATCCTCATTGACCATACCGGCAAGGCGGATGCCTGTCTTGGCTGAATCCGTTAGCCGCAAGCCTTGGATAGAGTTCATCTGAGCTTGGATTTCACTCAAGCGATAGTGCTGCGTCCGCTTTTCCATCGTTGTTGTTTTACCCTTAAAGGGGAATTATACACAATAATCGCTAATCGCACCGTGTTGAAATTGATCCGCGACGTTGCGTGACACTTTTCTTGCCTTCAGCGTATACGCTTTTCATAAATACTAGGTATCATTACTCTAACCAACTTTCAACAACCAGGAGCCAACCTATGAACATCTCAATGTACCAAGCCTCTGTCCCCGTATTGGTCAAAGCCCTTGTGAATTTGTCCAAAATACTGGAGAAGGCCGAAGCCCATGCAGTAGCCAAAAAAATCGACCCTGCGGTTTTCGTCCAAGCCAGACTCTATGCCGACATGTTCCCGCTGTCCCGTCAAGTGCAAATCGCCACCGATGTGGCCAAAGGGTGCGCGTCACGACTGGCGGGATTGGAACCGCCCAAATATGAAGACAATGAAAGCACTTTTGCCGAGTTGCAAGCACGGGTAGCCAAAACCATCGCCTTTTTGGAATCCTTCACACCTGCTCAAATCGACGGGACGGAGGATAAGTCGATTAGCTTGAAGGTCGGGGGGAGCGAGATGACGTTCCAGGGGCTACGCTATCTTTTCGATTTTGTGTTGCCCAATGTTTATTTTCACTCGACCGCCACCTACGCCATCCTCAGGCATTGGGGCGTGGAGCTTGGCAAGGCGGATTTTCTCGGGAGTCATTAATAACTGACGTTACGAACAGCCACCGAAACCATTGGCTGCAAAGGGTTGCCACACTACGGTCTAGGGGGCTGGTGAAAGGCCATGACCACCGTAGGTCGGCAACCTTTGCCGACGTGTGCGTAACATCAGTTATTTATATAGGGTATAACATGCACCTAGACGAAATCCACATCCAAAACTTCAAGCTATTTAACCAGAGGTCATTTAAGTTCCATCCGCAGTTTAATCTGGTGGTGGGGATTAATGGCAGCGGAAAAACCTCGCTGCTTAAGGCGACTGTCCAGGTTTTGGCGGAATGTATGAAAGGGGTAAGCCAAGACCTTCCGTTTGAGGCTGATGATGTCAGACGCACTCCTGCATCTGCCGGTATATTGATTAGGTATGAAAAAAAATATCCTGTAAAAATACAGGCCAGAATTTCATACATTGGAAAAAACCTGAATGAACAATGTGAATTTATTGAGTTTCTTAAGTTAGGTGAAACAGCGGGGCATCCATTAAATATGCCTACTGGTTCAGAAGATTGGGGGTATCTGATACAAAATAAAGTCGATAAATTGGATCAAGGCCAATGGGAAACCTTACCCGTCATGGCTTTCTATCGCTGCAACCGTTTATGGAAGAATAATGGCACAACTCCTACACCTTTTGATGCGGCAACGGAAAAAGAATCGCGTTTAGCTGGATATGATTCTTGGTTTGATGCTTCTGCTGACTTTTCAAGCTTTTGGCGATGGGTAATTGCAAAACATCTGGAGCGTTTGGAATTGGCGGAAGCCATCGGTTCACAAGCAAATTATGAAGAAGCAATTGATATATCGCACGGTACTATGGCTGGAATTGACGAGCTTCAGCTTGTCAATAGAGCAGTGGCTGGCTGCTTGGAGAATGCCAGAGGCATTCGCTATGACCTCAAACAAAAAACTATCTTGGTAGCTTGGAATACCACAGAAGAACTCACCCCTTTCGAATTATTAAGCGATGGCCAGCGCGTCACCTTGGCGATGGTGGCAGACATCGCCCGCCGCGCATGCTTACTCAATCCACACTTGGGAGGAGAGGTATTGGAGGAAACCCCAGGTATTGTCCTGATCGACGAACTCGATTTGCACCTACATCCTTTGTGGCAACGGCGTATTATTGGTGATTTACGCCGAACCTTCCCGAAAATACAATTCATTGCCACGACCCATTCACCCCAATTGATTGGGCAGGTCAAACCTGATGAAATTCTGTTGCTGGATGCTAAAGAGACTAAACATCCCGGACAAAGCTATGGCATGGACTCCAATTGGGTTTTGCGGCATATTATGGGCGGCGATGACCGGGATGCAAAGATTGCAGCCCGGTTAGACGGAATTTTTGAGGCCATTGAAGATGCCCAATTTGACGAAGCTGAAAAGGATATTGCAGAAATGCGGGCTGAAATCGGGGAGCATCCTGATTTGGTCGAGGCGGAAGCGTTGATTAGCCGATATACTCGTTTTTCCAAGAACGGCGAGGAGTAACGGCTGTGCGCTTCATACGTAAACAAGCCGAACCTTTAGAACTGAAGGCTTGGAAACAGCAGCAAGCCCAAGATTCACTGCAAAACCTCAATTACGACAATCTTCCGACAGAGATTAAAAATATCACTAAAGCCAGATTGCTTGAGGAGCAGGGTTTTCTTTGTGCTTACACAATGCAGCGCTTGGAGATTCGGCTATTGGACGGTGGTATATCCAAAGCCGATTGCCATATTGAGCATGTATTGGCGCAAAATACCTCGCCCGGACAAGATTTAGATTATCGCAATATGGCTGCTTGTTTTCCCAAAGATGGCGGCGACGTTTCATATGGTTACGGAGCGCCCGTCAAAGGCGGTGCTCCGGTTACGCTCAACGTCGATTTTGTCAGCCCGCACCATCCAAGCTGCGAGCAACGGTTCCGCTATGATGGCAAAGGCTGTATTTCAGTGACTGAGAGGGGAGATGTGGCAGCCGAAAAGACTGTTGCCATGCTCAAACTTGATCACAGTGCTTTGCAAGACTTGCGACGAAGTGCCATCGAAACACATGGCTTGGCTTTGCGTCCTGGTTCGCGACGAACATCCAGGAAGCTTAAAAGCGCAGCAGAGGCTCGGCGTTTTGCCAAGGAAATATTGGAAAAAGCCGATGGACGTTTGGAGCCTTATTGCGTAGCCCTCTCTCAAGTGGCGGAAGAATATGCCGACAAAGAAGAAGCGAGGTCGCGACGGTTCCGCACTTAGCGAAACCCTTTTTGAATTAAGCCATAACTGATCCAGCCAGTGCCCAAAATTTTGCGAAAAAACAAAATTTGTACCCAAAGCATATTGCTGTTATGTTTTATGAACAAGCTGAACGCTAACCTTTAAAGGAGCAATGCCCCCATGTCCAAAGCCGGTTTGAAACAACGTACCCTAGTCGTCGCAGTCGGTGCCATCTTGCTGGCCGCTTGCGCCCGCAATGTCAGCAAGGAGGAAATGGCGAAAGCGACCGAAGGCTATGTCGAGGACACCAACAAGCTGTTTGTGGTGGATTGCCTGCTGCCGGGACAGGTGCGCAAGATGGGGACGCAGATGACGTACCTCTCCGCCCGCCGACCGGTCCGCACCACGGCGGCAGATTGCGAAGTGCGCGGCGGCGAATATGTCGCTTATGACCGTGCCAATTATGCCAGCGCGTTCAAGGTCTGGTTGCCGAGGGCGAAGGACGGCGATCCCGAGGCGCAGAATATCGTCGGCCAGATATTTGAAAAGGGACTCGGCCAACCGGCGGATTACAAAGCCGCCTTCGATTGGTACAAGAAATCGGCGGAACAAGGCAACGGGGAGGCGCAACTTAACTTGGGCCACCTCTATGAAAAAGGCTTGGGAACCTCGGCGGATATGGAAGCCGCGAACAAGTGGTATCGCAAGGCCTCGGGCCTGGACACTGCCGGCTTGCAATTCACCCCGGCCGTGGGTGACACGCGGATGGCTGCCGCCCAGCCAGCCATTCAGCCGATAGCCCAAACGCAGCCTGTGGCTCAAACCGACAACAAAGAATTGGAATCTTTGCGGCGGGAGGCCGAAGCCAGCCGGCGTGAGGCGGAACAAAGCAGGCAGGAAGCCGTACAGGCCCGCGCCCAGTTGGCAGATGCCCAAGGCAAGATCATCGAACAGCAAGAAGCTTTGCGTCGATCGCAAGATGAAACCGAGGCCACCCGGATGAAAATCCAGGAGGAAAAAGCCTCGCCGGCCAAGACTGACGATACTGCGCTACGCCAATTGGAAGCTGAGTTGCGGCAGAAGGAAGAACAACTCAAGGCCCAGCAGTCCCGCCTCGCATCCATGACGGAATCGTTGACCGATACCGATAAAATTCGCGATGAAGCCGAAAGAAGCCGCTTGGAGGCCAGCCAACTGCGTGGCGAATTGGCCGAAACTAAGCAGCAACTGGCGAGCCAGCAAGACGCGCTCAACCGGTCCCGGGAAGAATTGGCGGAAACCCAGCGTAAAATCCAGCAGGAAAAAGCCCAACCTGCCAAAGCGGATGACAGCGCTTTGCGCCAACTGGAAGACGAATTGCGGCAAAGGCAGGCGCAGTTAAAATCCCAAGAAGCCAAAGTGGCGGCCATGTCGGCATCTGTCAATAAAGATCGCCAATCGGTCAAGCGGGAACGGGAAGCGGTGCGTCAAGAAAAGGTGGCGGCGGCCCCGCGTGTGGAGGCACCTCAAGTTAAGGCTTCGAGTGGCGAACGCGGCGAATTGGCGCAATCGCAAACGGCTTTGAATGACAAGATTATCGGCTATCAGAGAAAATCCGGCGAACTGACCCAGATGCTAACCAGCGGCGGGGCCGACAGGAGCCAGATCGAAGCACGCAAGCAAGAGTTGCAGGCGGATGCCAAGGAGATTGCCGCATTGCGGGAAAAGGTCGTGCAGCAAAACCGCAAGCTCGCCGACAGCGGGCAGGAATCGCTTAAACTGGCCGAAGGCCCTAAAATCGAAATCATCGACCCGCCGATTCCGCTGACTCGCGGTATGCCGACCATTCAGGTGAATAGCGGGGACAAGCGCAAGGAAATCGTCGGCAGGATCAACTCGCCCGATGGCCTGAGTGGCTTGACTGTCAATGACCAGCCGCAAACGGTGGACGCCTCCGGGGTGTTCCGTATCCCGGTCAATTTTTCCGGGGGGCAAACCCAGATCAATATTGCCGCCACCGACAAGAAAAACCGAAAGGTGGATTTAGTCGTCAGTTTGGTCGGTGAAGCCGATGAAGCCAAAACCGAAGCGCTGCCGCAATCCAAGCAAGCTGGCAGTGTCAGCCCCGGCGATGTCAATTTCGGCCAGTTTTACGCGCTGATCATTGGCAATGCCGATTACAAAGCCTACCCCGGTCTGAAAACACCCATTAACGATGCCAAAAGCGTGGAGTTGATCCTGCGCGAACGCTATGGCTTCAAGACCACGCTGCTAGTCAACGCCAATCGCCACGCGATCATGTCGGCCTTGAACGAAATGAAGAAGAGGCTGACCGAGCAGGACAACCTATTGGTCTATTACGCAGGCCACGGCGAAATTGACAAGAACAATCAAAATGCCTATTGGCTACCCACCGATGCGGAGGTGGGTAATACGGCCAACTGGATTTCCAGCGCCAACATCACCGAATTTCTCAGCATCGTGCCCGCGAGGCATGTGATCGTCGTCGCGGATTCCTGTTATTCAGGTGCGATGACCGGTTCCGCCGTGGCCAAACTGCCAGATGGCATGGATCAAAGCAAGCGCGAAAAATGGTTGAAAGTGATGAATAGCCGCAAGGCGAGGACAGTCCTGACTTCTGGCGGGGTCAAGCCGGTCATGGATGCGGGCGGCGGCGACCATTCCATTTTTGCGGATGCCTTTTTGAAGGTCTTACGCAGCAACAAGGGAGTGATCGAGGATTATGAACTGTACCGGGATGTCTCCAACGAAATGCGCCCCGCCTCGGTCAAGGTCGGTTTCCAGCAAACACCGCAATATGCGCCTTTGCAACATGCCGGGCATGAGGGCAGTCCGTTCTTCTTCGTGCCGGAAGCCTAATTGTATATTGAAGTCTGGTGGGTTGGGTTAGGTGCGCATTGGAAGGGGATGCCTGTTTATCACGGGGTGTTTAGCGCACCGTAACCCACCGTTGCCGATACCTGCAACGCCCCATTTTATTTAGTTTAGCGAAGAACTCCATGACAACTTCATCACGAGCCATAGAAAATGATGGGGTAGATTCAATGAATGCAACTGAAATATCCAAAATGGAGAAAATTGAAAAGCTTCAAACGATGGAGGCAATTTGGGATTCTTTAATCCATGAGGGTGAAAGTATTGAATCACCTGAATGGCATCGTGATATTCTTGAAAATAGAAAAAAGAAGATAGAAGAAGGTAAAGCCGTATTCTACTCGATTGAGGAACTTCGGTCAAAACTCCGCAGATCAATAATGGATGGCAGAGGATCATAAAACAAGTGCCATTCGCTGCATTTTTGCTGCTAGGAATAGTGCTAAATGCTTGTGCAACGCCATCACAAAAGCTGTTGCAACAAGCGGATGGATTTGGAATGACTAGGCATGTTCTGACTGCAAATAGCTTTGAACTTGAAAGCTTTTACAAGGTTGGTATCAAAGCTAATGGGATTTTGCATGTTTACTTGGAGGGTGATGGCCTCCCTTGGTTAACAGAAGATCGGGTTTCAGCCGACCCGACCCCACGGAATCCTTTGATGTTGCGCTTGATGGCATTGGACCCATCCTCATCATTGTATTTGGGGCGGCCCTGCTACAACGGCCATGCCGAAGACGAAGGTTGTTCGCCGCTGTTATGGACGCATCGGCGTTATGCGCCTGAAGTGGTGGCGGCCATGACGAATGCCTTGGCCGGCTTTATGCGCAACCACCGCTACTCGGGTTTGGTTTTGATAGGCCATAGCGGGGGCGGCGCACTGGCTTTGTTATTAGCGCAACGCTTTCCGGCAACGCTTGCGGTGCTGACCTTGGCGGGTAATGCCGACATTGATGTCTGGGCGGATTTGCACCGGTTTAGCCGTTTGGATGGCTCGCTCAATCCGGCCAATGCACCCGGCGGCAAATATCCAGAATTCCATTATCTAGGGGAAAATGATGAAACAATTCCACCGCAAGTGTTTCAGCCCGTGTTGCGGAAAAGAAAAAATGCACAGATTATAATAATGCTAGGGTTTGACCATGTGTGTTGTTGGGAAAAACGATGGTCGGTGATTCTCCATAATCTACCCTAGCATAAACCCATTTATTTCAATTTTATTTTAATGTTTAATGTAGGGGCGGCTTCAGCCGCCCATGGGCGAATGAATTCGCCCCTACGCTATTTCATCATGAATTTTTAATTGGAATTAGCCGCCCACCCTATCTCCTTGGGAGAAAGCAGTCAATGCCTTTGCAAGACTCCAATAACGAAGACGACGAACGCACTCGAATTGCCCCGTCAACCGAGTTGACCAGCCCTGATGGCGATGCAGCCGATGCCACGGTGATTCAACCCAACCATCCGCATGAATCAGAAAATGAAGCCACGCCTGTCCTCTCTGCGCGTCCTGCCGAATCGGACAATGACGCCACCCGCACACAGCCGGTATCCCCTGCCGAACCCGGCAACGAAGCCACTGTCATCGTTTCCCAGGAAGATAGGCCAACGGTCGTCCAACCCTCCATAAACAAAGATACATTCAAACCCACAATAACGATTCCCGGCATTGCAAAATCACTGTTGGATACATTGGCCGGGGAAAATCTGACCGCTTCATCATCACTCGCACCCGACCAGGAACTTAGCGTAGGCGTGGTGATTAAAGATCGTTTTGTGCTCAAGGAGGAATTGGGCCGGGGCGGCATGGGCACCGTTTTCAAGGCGTTGGATTTGCGCAAAGTCGAAGCCAATGACCGGGAGGCTTTCGTGGCACTGAAAGTGCTCAACATAGATTTCCGCGACAACCCGGTGTCACTGATCGCGCTGCAACGCGAAACCAAGCGGGCGCAGACGCTTTCCCACCCAAATATCATCACCGTCTACGATTTTGATCGCGACGGGGCGCAAGTATTCATGACCATGGAACACTTGCAAGGCCGGCCCTTAAGCAATCTCATCCGTGAACTGCCTCTTGGAGGCATGGGATTCAAGAGAGCCTGGCCGATCATGGAAGGGATGTGTGCCGCGCTGGCTTACGCGCACAAGAAAAACATCGTCCATTCCGATTTCAAACCCGGCAATGTGTTCATCACCGGGCAGAACGAAGCCAAGGTATTGGATTTTGGCATCGCCACGGCGATTGGACGCTCCGATAAAGGCGGGGCAGACACGACGGTGTTCAATGCCCGTGACTTGGGTGCGATGACCCCGGCCTATGCCAGCCTGGAGCAGATCAGGGATCAAGCGCCCGATGCCCGTGACGATATTTATGCCCTCGCCTGCGTGTGCTATGAACTGTTGGCGGGCCAGCATCCCTTCCGCAAGCTGTCTGCGGAAAATGCGTCGGAATTGAATTTACACCCGAAGCCCATCGCTGGATTGAAGCGCAGTCAATGGAAAGCCTTGCAGCGTGGCTTGGCCTTCAAGCAGGAAGACCGCATCAAAAGTGTGGAAGAGTTTGCCAAATTGTTGCAACCGCATGGCAAATTGTTTTACACCGCTTGGGCCGCCGGTGTTCTGGTGGCAACCATCACGGGTGCAAACATATATTTACATTCCATTTCCCCGCCGCCGGCACCGCCGCCTATCGTCCAAGAACTTACCCCGGAGCAAAAATTAAAAATCAAGGACATGCTGGAACTTGCCGAGATTCATTTTGATGTCGGTTATCTGACTGCGCCGACGGGTAGCAATGCATTGTGGGCTTACCGCGAGGTGTTGAAAATCGACCCTTATGATGAAAAAGCCATCACGGGCATCAAAAAAATTGCCGATGCCGAGGAGCAGGCGGCTTGGGAGCTTTATGAGAAAGGCGAACGGGCGCAAAGCCTGAAAAAAGTCATGGAAGGGCTGGAGGCCGACCCCCGGCATGAGGGGCTGCTGAAATTGAAGGGCAAGCTGGAGGGATCATAAGCTAGAATCGGACGATTGCCAGAGATGCCCGATTATTCAGGGCCTTGGGTTATCCGAAAAAATAATTTCAAATTTTGTTGACGGCTGCGGAACTTTGGTTTATGTTATTGCCCTAGCGCAGTTGGTAGGAAATTTTACCGTGCGCTGTTGTCGGCTACAGCGTGATTTAGTTTTTTTGACCTTAATCAGGAAGACATGGCTAACGTATACGCAATTCACTCCGTCGGTAGTTCGATCATGACCTTCCTGCGGAACACCTATCCGAAACAGCTAGCCGGCCGGGCCATGCCCTTGTGCCAGTTTCAACTTGTCTCCAGTTCAGAGCTCGCTGATGACAAGGATGAACACACGCACCTCACCTTGTATCTCTATCGCATTACCGTCAACGAACATTCCCGTCAAACCAGACGTTCGACCGTTGGCGCGGATAGCTTCGTGCCGCTAGGGCTTGACCTGCACTACTTGCTGACCGCTTGGGCCGGAAATCCGTTGGACGAACAGGTGGCCTTGGCATGGGCGGTGCGCCAATTGCACCAGTATCCAGTGCTTGATGCCTCATCCTTGTCGCCTGAAGCCGGTTGGTCTAGCGAGGAAGTGGTGCAGATCATTCCGGCAGAACTGACGACTGAAGATATTATGAGAATATGGGATGCCCTGCATCCCTCCTACCGCATTTCGGTGTCTTATGTTGCCCGTTTAGTCCGCCTCGACCCTGACCAGGAACCGGAAAGCTCGCGTCCTGTCGTTGCAGGCCGGTTTACCCACGGAGTGGAGGCAGTGTGATGGCTAAATTGTTGCGGGAACTGGAAAGAGTCGAATGGCGGGTCTTGGGTGCGTTGCGTTTTGTCGATGCCATTACGGGTTCGACAATACAGCATAGCCTCCGCATTGATGCGCCTGGCGCACGGTTCACGCGCAACGGCAGCGCCTTGTATGTGCTCCGCCACTGGGATCAGCTAAGCGACCATGAAAACCAGTTCCTAGCGCCGCCGCTAACGCCAGTGCCCGGCAGCCTCAGTCTGAAGCTCAATGTAACCGATCCAGAGGGCACTTACCTGCCCATCGTCTACAATTTTCCGCTGCCGCGCATCCCCATCCCGGCCTTTGCGGGCGCGGCCGATTCATTATTCCGCCCCGAGACAGTTTCGCTTTATCCCTCAGCCGCCGCACCGACGGGGGCCAACTGGGCGGTGGTTCGGGTGAGTCTGACCGAAACCCACAGCGGCGATGCCCTCGGCGGGGCGCTGCTTCGCGTATTCAATAACGGCAATGTGTTGGCGCGCGGCTTGACCGACTGGCGCGGCGAAGCCTTGTTGCCAGTGGTGGGCGTTCCCGTGACCACATTTTCCGAAGCTGCCGGTGCCGTGGTGATTTCCGAGATTAATGTCAACCTGCGGGCGGCTTTTGACCCGGCCACTGGCAGTCGGATTGCCGACAGCCTAGTGCGTGACAACCGCCCTCCTTCGGCGCTTCCCGCCGTCGATCCAGTGGCGCTTGATAAAAATTTCGAGGCTTTGCCAAATACACCGCCGTTTGCCCTGAGCATCGCGGCGCGGCGTAGCCAAACGGTTTCCTTGTCCCTCGAACTGCCATGACAGTCCGAGTTTTACCCACCCTGTACATTCGCAGAAAGGAGATAAGCCATGCCTGAATACCTTGCACCAGGCGTGTACGTAGAAGAAACAAGCTTTCGCGCAAAATCGATCGAGGGGGTGGGAACTAGCACCACAGCCTTCGTCGGCCCAACCCGCAAAGGCCCGTACCGCATCGATGAAAATACACATGAAACACCTGAATTGTTGACCAGTTTTGGTGACTTTGTTCGGATTTACGGCGGATATTCCGATCTTGTTTTGGGTGGCAACCCATCCACCAATTATCTGGCCCACGCGGTGTCGGCCTTCTTCACTGAAGGTGGGTCCAGACTTTATGTCTCGCGCGCAATCAATATCGACAAAGCGAATCCATCCAATGTGGCTTCCGCCAAGGCCGCTTTCGCACAGGTAAGCGATGCTGCCGTAGTGGCGGCGGATCAGCAAATCAGATTCTTGGCGCGATTCCCCGGAAAATTGGGCAACGGCAGAATCCTTACCCGTGAGGTGTCGGTTCCCGTATCCGTGGAAACCATGAAAACGGCGCCCGAAGGCAGCTTGCTGGCCACCACCACCGGGGCCGGGGCTACCCGTGCCTATTATCGCAAGATTGGCAGCGATTGGTTTCAGGCTCCAACGACTGCCGCCCCAGTGCCTCCGGCCCCGGCCCCGGCCGCCGGAGCAGCGAGCACTCCCGAGAATGTTACAACACTGGCATCCAACAGCCCGCAACTTGTCACATTGTCTGTCACGGCTGTTGATGCCGACGGGGAGTCGATGACTTTTGAAGGCTTAGGATTTGACCGTTTCCATCGGAGTTGGATCGGCCATGTGTTGGCGGAGGTTCCTGCGAATCGGAGTGATTATTTGCAGAATCCCTTTGCCATCAGTATTGGCGGCAATGTCACGGCACTCGATTTGCGCAATCGCTTGGTCAATCCAAAAAATGGTGAAGATTTCACTTTGTTCACATTAGGTCAAGGGAGCGACGGTAGTGCGCCGAGTAGCACGCAATATAAGCTTGCGTTGATGGAAATCGAAAGTTTGGAAGACGTTTCCATAGTCGCCGCGCCCGGCTCACAAGCCTATGCGGATGCGCCTGCCATCAATTTAGAACTGATCGCCCATGCCAGCAAAAACCGGGCTTATCGGATTGCAGTCTTGGATACCCCACCCAAACAGATACCCGGAGATGTGCGGGTACTTCGGGGCAAGCTAGATTCAACCCGCGCTGCCCTGTACTACCCTTGGGTTGTGGTGTCCAATCCTAACGCAAGGCCGGGGCGCGACGACATTCCACGCGAAATTCCCCTACCGCCTTCTGGATTCGTGACGGGCATTTATGCGCGCAACGATGTTTCCCGAGGTGTACACAAAGCACCGGCCAATGAAGTCGTGCGCAGTGCCTTGCGTTTTGAAATTGATGTGAACTTTGCCCAACAGGAGCTGCTCAACCCGTTGGGAGTCAACTGCCTACGTCTGCTTTCGGGCCGTGGTTACCGGGTATGGGGTGCTAGGTTGATTTCTTCCGATCCAGAATGGAAGTATGTGAGCGACCGGCGCTATTTCAATTATCTGGAAGCTTCCATCGACCGTGGCACGCAATGGGCGGTATTTGAACCCAACGGCGAAAGGCTTTGGGCCAATATACGCCAGACTATTTCCGACTTCCTATACAACGAATGGCGCAACGGGGCTTTGCTAGGCAGCACCACTGAGGAAGCGTATTTCGTCCGCTGCGATCGCAGTACGATGACCCAGAACGATCTCGACAATGGCCGGTTGATCTGCCTGATCGGTGTTGCCGTGATTAAGCCCGCTGAATTCGTGGTCTTCCGCATCGGCCAAAAAACTGCCGACGCGAGTTCCTAAATTAAAGATTTGAACTGACAGGAGATCGTTCATGGCTAACCGCACCACGCCCTATGGGGCATTTAACTTCCTCGTCAACTTCGACGGGGGCGAAATCTTCGGCGGATTTTCAGATGTTTCGGGCATAGGCTCCGAAATCAAAATTGCCGAATACCGCAATGGTAACGAAAAAGAAAACCATGTGCGCAAAGTCCCCGGAGTGCATACCTCCGGGGATGTCACGCTCAAGCGGGGCATCGTCAACTCCAAGTCGCTATGGGATTGGATTGGCAAGGCCCGGAAGGACGGCCCGGCCGCGCAAAAGACGGTGACCATCACGCTATTGGACGAAGCCCAAAAGCCGGTGCAGGCTTGGGTATTGCGCGGGGCGGTGCCAATGAAATATACCGGCCCGACCTTGGCTGCCAAGGGAGGGGGGGAGGTTGCCATGGAAGAAATCGTACTCTCTTCCGAAGCATTTGAGATCAGCGCCTGAATCCGGAAAGTTCCTAGACCATCATGAGCGGACTGTTCTTTGAAAACGCCGCAGTGCTTGCGCCGTCCCACCCCAATCGTAGCGATGTGGCCTGTTTTATCGGGTTTGTGTCGCGTCGCAAAGGTGTGGCCTTGTCTGCCGACACCCTTGCCGAGTTGCGGGCGGGTGGCTGGGTGGATGGCCCTTGGCGGAGTGATGCGGCGGCGGTCGAGACCTTGCAACAGCTTCCCGTCACGGTCGAAAGCTGGAGCGCTTTCGACCGTTTGTTTGCCTGGGAGCAGCGTCTGCTCAGCGATGGGCAGGAAGCCCTTTGTGCAAGTTATCTTGGCGCGGCAGTGCGCAGCTTCTTCGCCACGGGTGGCCGGCGGGCGGTGATTATCCGGGTGGGCGACCCGTGGGCCTATGTGGAGTCGGACGCACAGCGTTTGGAGCAGCGGGAAGGCCGTTTGGATAAATTATTGCCGGGGAATTCAGCGGCTTTGTTGCCGCTGGATCGCTACGTTCCAAGCACATGGCAGGGGATCCAGCATATTTATGGCTTGCCTCAAATAGCCATGGTTTGCTTGCCTGATTTGCCCGGCCTATTATCTGCGAGTCCCGTGCGGATACCGACGGTTGTGGACATCCCGGCTTCAGCGGAGGTTTTTGTCGAGTGCAGTGCAGACGAGCCGCCTTTGCCAGTCGACGGCGGTTTGCGAATGCTTTCAGCCCCGCGCTGTGACGATGACGGTTTCAAGCTGTGGGCTTCTTCCATCCGGAAGATGCGCGAATTTTTGAAATACAATCGACCGGATGTCATGCTGGTTGGTGCGATACCCTTGCCACATCTGGATGCCAGCGTGAGCAGGGTCAAGGCGGAAGCCGATATGCTGGGTTTTTTGCAAGGCTTAGGCATCTTGGATTTGTCGGTCACTGATGCCAAATTGCCTGTCGCTGACATTAATGGCCCGCTGCCTTCAACGTTTAGCCAACTCGCCTATCCTTGGCTACGCACATTCAGGTCCGGCGATTTACCCGAGGGCCTGGAACCGCCCGACGGGCTGTTTGCCGGTTTGGTTGCCGCCAATGCACTGCGCCGGGGAACCTTCCGTTCGGTGGCCGGAAGCCTGTTGCCCGATGTGGTGGAGCTTAAGCCTATGCCGGCTTGGGGATCGGGACCCGACAGCCCGGCGCAACAGCTTGCCGCAAGGATATGCCTGTTCGCGACGGAACCCGGTGGCGTTGCACTGCAATCGGATGTGACCTGCTCGCCCGACACTGCCTGGCAACCGGGCGGAGTCAGAAGGCTGGTGGCTTCGGTGCTCCGCGCAGCGCGCGATGCCGGCAATGACTATGTATTCGAAGCCAACGGGCCGCAACTTTGGGCCCGTGTCCGCCGTGGCATGGAGGAATTGCTCACCGGTTTTTGGCGGCAAGGAGGTCTTGGCGGTGTAACGGCGAATGATGCATTTAAGGTGCGTTGTGACCGCAGCACCATGAGCCAGAATGACTTGGATTCCGGTCGGATTATCGTTGAAATCGCTTTATTGCCAGTTGCGTCAGTCGAACGAATCACGGTCGTGTTGAATCTTTTAGGTGGCAGAAATGTCCAGTCCAGCATCCGGGAGGTGGCCTGATGGCGACTAATGACGGCCTGCCAGAAAACCAATTGGCCCCTTTACAGGTATTCCGCTTCCATGTCAGTTTCAAAAAGGCCACATTAAATCAGTCTGCTGGTTCGGAAGTCGCGCTATGCAGCGGTGCATTCGCCGAATGTACCGGCCTGGAAGCGACCATGGAACCAAAAGTCATCAAAGCGGGCGGTGCAAATTATGGTGCAGCCCAACGTGCCGGGCCAGTGACCTTCGCCACGGTGGTGCTTAAACGCGGCATGACTTCAACGCGGGATTTATGGCAGTGGTTTCAAATGGCGGCAGGCGGAGCCTATGCCTACCGGCTCAACGTGGAGATTGAAATGCGCAACACCAAGGACGAAGCCGTGCTGACTTGGGGTTTGGATCGTGCTTTGCCGGTCAAGTTCAAAGCCGCCGACCTGAATGCAAGAGGCACCGAAGTGGGAATAGAGGAATTGCACCTCGCCCATGAAGGCTTAAGGTTACTTTCGGGGCTGTGAGGATAATATGGCATCCACACCCGAAGAACCAAAATTGGAGAAGGCGCAGTTCAAAACTGTTTCGGGGCCGGCCTATACGGTGGTGGCCCATTTCAATCCTGCGTCATTGCAATACACGGTATCCAATTCGTTAAAGGAAGAAGGGAAGGGTTCCAAGAAAAAGCAATACATCACCAAAACCTCGGCCAAATTGACCATGGATTTGGTTTTTGACACGACCGACACTGGCGAGGATGTGCGTAGCTTCACCGACCAAATGGCGAAATTACTGCAACCGATAAGCGAGGGCAAGGACAAGCTCGTGCCACCCAATGTGGAGTTTGGTTGGGGGCTTTACCGATTCGTCGGTATGGTTGAGCAATATAAAGAGACCATTGATTTTTTCGCCCCTGGCGGCGTGCCGCTCCGGTCAAGTGTCAACCTGACGCTGGCCAGTCAGGATGTGGTCTTCGACAGTGCCAAGAATCCACCCGCCAAGGTGGACGGTGACAGCTTGACTCCGAAGCGAGTGGTTGTGCCTAACCGATCCGGCCCGGCAGGACTGGCGAATGCCTTGGGTGATCCACGCTCCGCGCGCGCCATCGCTTCGCTCAACGCCTCTGCCAGCCTACGGTTTGGCGGGGATGGTGAATTGGCGCTAGGCGGGGGTGTGAATTTGCAAGCGGCTGCCGCATTCTCTGTAGGAGGGGGCATCGGGGGCGGGCTAAGCTTGGGGGGGGGGATCGGTGGCGGCATTGGGATTGGCGGCGGAATCGGCGGTGGCGTTGGGATTGGCGGCGGAGTCGGAATAGGCGCAAGTGCTTCAGCAGGTTTTAGCGCCGGCGCAAGCGGTTCGTCCAGCGCCTTCGCAGGTCTTCGATCCGACGCAAGCACCAGTCTTGCAGTACCCGACGGTCGTGAACTGATATCGGGCAGTATTAGCAGCAACGGAGGGGCCGGGGCGCAATTCGGTCTGGGTGGCCAGGCCCAGCTTCAAGCGGGTGCCAGCCTGAACGCAGACGTAGGCGTTGATGCCGAACTCAATGGGCGGATCACATTCAGCTAATATCGGAGGAACCATGCCCATCGTATTTGAAGAAATAACCGGTGAAATTGCCCCAGAGCGGAGATCGGACACTGCTGGTGTGAGCGAAACAACCAGTCAACATAAACCTGTCGATTTAGCCGAAGAATTGCGGTGGGAACTTATGCTGTTGCACGAACGCTCGGCGCGACTAAAAGCCGATTAAGGGATATTGACGATGACCGAAAATTCAGTCAGCCAGTCAGCAGTCTACCGCGCACGGCCCACCATCCGGCTGGACGGTCAAGAGGATGCGCGGGTCAACGAACTAATCACTGGCTTGAAAATCGATGAATCGGAAGGTGGCATGAGTGCATTGGAATTGACGCTGACCAATTGGGCCAGTACCCGGGACGGAAGTGCGGAAGTGGGTTTTCCGCCCGGTTCCAAACTTGCACTCGGTGCAGAAATCAAAGTTTATGGGGGCGACGAGACGCAGCCTAGGGAATTGTTCAGGGGCAAGATATCGGCACTGGAAGGTGTTTTTCATGCCGACAAGCCGCCGGAAATCACGGTGCTGGCCGAGGATGCCTTGATGGGTTCGCGCAGGGCGCGGCGGAGCAAGGTTTACAACAGCATGACACCGTCCGATGTGGCTAGGCAGATAGCGTCCGAACTTGGCCTGAGCCCGGTCATCAGGGGCATGGACAGTCCAAACGATGTCTGGGTTCAGTTGAATGAAAGTGACTTGGCTTTCCTGCGCCGGTTGGTTGGCCGTTTTGACGGCGATGTCCAGGTGGTCGGCAATGAGTTGCATGTCTCGCCACGCGGCGATGTAAGCCGGGGTAATTTGGAGCTTGCATTGCACAGCCAACTCGTCAGCGCAAGGGTGACTATTGACCTTGCCGATCAGGTGACGGGGGTCAGCACCCGGGGATGGGACAGTGCGAACGGCAGTGCCGTGCAGGCAGACATTACCAGCGGTGCCCATCTTGGCCCCGGCAGTGGCAAACTAGGTTCGCAGGTGTTGCGCACGGTTTTTGGCGAACGCAAGGAACATCTCGGCCACCTTGCGGTGCATGGTGACACTGAGGCGAGAGCCTTGGCCCAAGCGGCATTCGACCTCAAAGCGCGGCGCTTCGTCAGGGTGCATGGAATGGCCGAAGGCAATGCCCAGTTGCGGGTTGGAACGAATGTGAAATTGACTGGCATGGGTGTGCAATTCGACAACACCTACTATGTAGTCCATGCCAGCCATGTTTACGACTTGGAACATGGCTACCGTACTGAATTCGGCGCTGAATGCGCTTACTTGGGGGGTTGATTGATGGATCGTGCCACGTTGTTCGAACGTCCGCCGGGTTGGCTCAATGCCAGTTACTTGGGCCGCGTTGTCTCGTTGAGCGACCCAGATGGCAACAACCGCATTCAGATTCGCCTGATTGCCTTCGATAGCCTTGGCGAACAGGATGCGCCGATTTGGGCCAGAGTGGTGTCGCCTTTTGCGGGTGACAACCGAGGTGCCTTTTTCCTACCCGATGTCGATGACGAGGTGTTGGTGGTGTTTATGAATGGAGATGTGCGTTTTCCTTTGATAATCGGTGGGCTGTGGAATGGCAGTGCGCAGTCTCCCGCCACTATCGGTGCCGAGGGCAACCGCTACAAGGTGCTGCGTTCAAAAAACGGCATCAAGATGACGCTTGATGATAAACAAGGGCAGGAAACGCTAAAGCTGGAAACCCCGGGCGGGCAGAAAGTCACCCTGAAGGACGGCCCAAGCGGCATTACGATTGAGGATGCCAATGGCAATAGCATCAAACTGGAATCGGCGGGCATCACCATCAATGCGTCGGCTAAAGTGACCGTGCAGGCTGCCAAGGTGGATGTCAGTGCGGGCATGGTCAATGTGGATACTGCGATGGCGAAATTCTCCGGGGTGGTGAAATGTGAAGTTCTCCAAGCGACTTCGGTGATTGCCACCAGTTACACCCCCGGTGCCGGCAATATCTGGTGAGGCAATGATGAAACATCACGAGATAATTATCCAATCGCCCCGGGACATCGCCACCAGCGGGGCACCCTTGATTTTGCAACGCAGCGACGAAGACTTCCTCGACGCAGTGCTGGAACAGTTTCGCAGCGAATCGGGGCGCAAGGAATTGCGCCAAGATAGGGTCTCGGATACTAATGACTCCGGGGTTCGCAAACTTTTCCAACCCATCCAGCGCCGTTTCTATGTGGCTATGGTCGAAGCTGTTTGCGAACAACCCGGCATTCCCCGGCTTGATCCCGCCAAGGTGGATGCCGCTGGCATGGTGCTGCGTAGGTTGGGCAAGGAAACCACGAACGGAACTCCGACTTACGAAGGGTGGATGCGGGCCGGGGGCAAATTGCGGGGTTGGATTCCTTTGAGCAACGTGGGAGGCGAGGATGTAGACCCGGCGCCATCCCAGCGCTTGGCGGCACGCGCCACCGGTAGTGCGCAAATCGACCGCGCCCTCGCGCCAATATTCGCATTGCGTGAAGATGCCGTCCTTTCGGAACATGTCATTCCGATGTTTGTCGCCCCGCCGGATATCTGCTCCGATGCGCAGCAGACGATGTATTTTGGTTTGGTCCTGACGAGCAGTTCCGAGCTTGCCGAATCTCCACCGGCATCGCCCTACGCGGATTTTGGTCCGGGTTCACCCAAGTTTCGGTCTCATCTAGTCGATTATCTGCAAGGTGGGAAAGTCGATTTTCCCCTATCGGGCGAAATCATCACCCCCGATTGGTTCAATGTATTCGAACTAGGGGACACCACAGCCATTGAGGGATTATCCGCCAATGTGAAGACGGTGGCTAAGCAAATCAGCGGAGACCCAACGGTTATTGCCGATAACAACTTGTTGGCGGCTGTCGAGGCTGTGCGGAATTTTATTTTATTACTCCGGCAATTGTCCGTGGAATTCGACGCTTTCGGCAATTCACCCGAAAGCATCGCATTGTTTGGGCAACTGGAGGCGGTTACGCTGCAACTGCTGCCAGACCTTGGCGGAACGAGCCGAGTGACCACTGCCGGTCGGTTTCTCCAGCAAGCATCGAAGGTATTGCTCGAACGGGATGATTTGGCCCCGAAACCCGAGATGCCGTTATCATGGCCAAGTCTGAACGCAACGGGTCAGGAGCTAGGGTTGATAAATGCGCTGTGGGCAGCCATGGATTCCCGCTTCCGCAGCATGCAGGGCAAGTCGGGTCGTTTCGATGAGCCCGGTGCCCAGTATGCGCTGCGCACTTTCGTGCGGCTCAAGCCGGAAGGCGCTTGCCCGGCCAAAATCCATTGGACTGAAAATTATACCGAACCGTTCGTCATAGCCCCTTGGTATGAAGGTGCTGGAGCGCCTCCGGTGCAAATCCCCCTGCCCGATTTGTCCGATAAAAAGCTCCTTAAATCGCTCAAGCCAAACATAGCATTCGTCGTCCCGGAAGCGTTGCAAGGACTGCTCGGCAACAAACTTAAGGACATATTGAAAGGCGAGAAGAATAAAAGTTCGTCTGGTGGAATCGGCTGGTTGTGTAGTTTCAGCATTCCGATCATCACAATTTGCGCGTTTATTGTGCTGAATATTTTCCTGTCCTTGTTCGACCTGTTTTTCCAATGGATGCTGTTCTTCAAGATATGCATCCCTTACCCCAAGAAACTTTAAATTATGGAGGCGGGCAATGATTGACGTTCTGCGTCCCCCGCTCGGCTGGCCGCTCTTGCCGCTGCCCGACGAGTTTGGGCGGCTTGACTATCCGGGGCTGGAGGACAGTGTCCGCCAGACGATTAAGGTTATTCTCAGCACCCGGCCCGGTGAACAATTGATGCGCCCGGATTTCGGCGCGGGCTTGGATTTGTTGCTGCACGAACCGAACACACTATCGACCCGTCGCCAAATCCGCGACCGTGTCCAAGAGTCGCTAACCCGCTGGGAGCCGCGCATCATCCTTGATGCCGTCGAGGTATGGGAGGTTGCCAACCAGCCCACCTACCTGCGTGTCGAAATCGCCTACCGATTGGTGCGCAATGGCTCGCCCGGCCAAGTGGCGCTCACCGTCCAACTTGAGGGTTAGGAACCATGCCAATTCTGCCTCCCAGTCTCGATGACCGCCGCTTTGACGATTTGGTCGAGGATTTGTTGGCCCGCATCCCGGCCCACACGCCGGAGTGGACTAATCCTCGCCTAGGCGATCCGGGGCGGACGCTGATCGAACTGTTCGCATGGTTGGGCGATACTTTGCTGTATCGGGCCAATCTGATTCCCGAGCGTCAGAGACTTGTATTTTTAAAGCTGCTCGGCTTGGGGTTGAAGCCTGCCACGCCCGCAGTGGGAGTGGTTGGATTGAGCTATGCCCAAGCCACTGAACTAAGCGCCACTGGCTTGTTGCCCGGTGCCAGCATCAAAGGGCCAGTGCCTTTCGAGACATTGGCGGAGACCACGGTGCTGCCCATAACCGCGCTGGCCTATTACAAACGTGCGCTAAACGATGACGAGTCTGGCAGGATGGGCGAGGTGATCTCGGGCCTGGCAAAAATCCATGGTATTAGCGGAACCGTCAAAGCCTACGAGACGATGCCGGTTTTCTCCGGGGGGCGCGCCGAACCCGATGACATCGATGTGATCGCAACCAGCGCCGACCATGCCCTTTGGTTGGCGTTATTGGCACCTGCCGCTTCTCAGCCGGATCAGCAAGATGCCCACAACAAGGCGGTGAAGAAAGTGTTGGGAGGCTCCGACAGTGGCGCAACTGCGTTATTATCGGTTGGCGTGGTGCCGGCATTGTCCACCCCGGCGCTGTTCGAAGAAATCGGCCCCAGGGCTAAAATCCCGGTGCTATGGGAAATAACCACGCAGGGCAATGGAGCCCGCGAGACCGATTACCTGACCCTCGAGCCGCTACCGGGTGGCGATTCCAGCCAAGGTCTCAGCCGGCCGGGCGTTTTGCGTTTGCCCTTGCCGGCCACATCGATGATTTGGGCGCCGAACAATGATGTCGGGGATAATCCCCACGCAGGTGTTGGCGACACGCCGCCGCGTTTGGATGACGCGGAAATGGCTTCGCGGTTGTTGGCGTGGTTGCGACTTCGGCCTCAACCGGGACAGCCTGTCGAACGCTTGGCATTGTCTTGGATTGGCATCAATGCCGTGGAAATCGACCAGCGCGTCACGGTCACCGGTCGAGTGTTGGGCGTGTCGAATGGAATGGCTGACCAGATTTTCAACCTCCCCTATGGTTCGGTTGATTCCGCCAGTTTGCGTATCGAGGTCGAGGAGCCGAAGATCGGTTACCGGTCTTGGTTGCGGGTTGATGATTTGGGTTCGATTGGCAGCAATCCAAATGTGGCCAGGGAGGCGCGGGCGTTTGAACTCGATCCTGAAGCGGGAACCCTGCGTTTTGGCGACGGCATACGCGGACGTGTGCCCGAACTGCAAATGCGCATCCGCCTTGCCAGTGGCCGTTTTGGCGGGGGGCGCGCGGGCAACCTGCCTGCCTTGAGCCTTGGCGAAATAGCCGCCAAGCGTATTGACGGAGGCCCCTCCCCGACGCTTAAGGTTTGGCAACCCCTGCCTTGCGCCGGGGGGGAGGACGCGGAATCGCTCTCGCTGGCGGAAAAGCGCATACCCGCATTTCTGCGCCACCGCGACCGTGCGGTCACGGCGGAGGATTTCAAAAGGCTCGCCTTCGAAGCACCAGGAATCAATGTGGGTCGCGTCGAAGTATTGCCGCGCTTCAAGCCGCGTGACCGTCGCTTCGATGTGCCGGGAGTGGTGAGCGTGATGGCGCTGCCCGCCCAAGAATTCGGCAACCCCCCCAATCCCAGGCCGGATCGTCCTTTTATCGAACGTCTGCATGCCCACTTGTCGGTTCGCACACCCTTGGCCACCGAGTTGTATGTGATCGGTTGCGAATATGTCCCTTTGGGCATCGCCGTCGCGGTCAGGATCAGGGATGGGTTTGGGCGCGATGCGGTATTGTTTGAAGTGCGTGACAATCTACGTCGCCAATTGTGGCCACTGCCGCTTGCTGGATTGGACGGGCAAGGCTGGCCATTGGGGCGGGGGGTTCGCGAGCGGGAATTAGAGGTCGATATCTCACGGATTGCCGGTGTGCTTGAGGTTTCCGGCATAAACCTATTCCAAAAGGGCGAGAAAGAGTGGCAACTGTTGACCCGCAATACTCCCGACCATACCCAAACCTTGGCTCTGCAAGCTTGGCAATTGCCTGAACTGCTTAGCGTTGTTGTGATGGAGGGTTCCGATGTGCCGACCGATCTGCGTGCGGTTCCCAATCCCTTCGCCGACGGGAACGCCGTGGCGGTTCCTGTGGTGCCGGAGATCTGTTGATGGATGCCAACGGCCTACGCTTCTGGTTGCTCGCCGACGCGGATCATTGGCCTGGACTGGATCGAGTGGTCTACGATCCCGATTGTCGCGTCCTGCGCTTGCCTAGCGAACGTGCATTGCCAGAACCGATTGACCCCATTGCCGACGCGGCGGTTGCGGTTAGCGCATTGGAACGCATCCCCCGCGCTTTAGATGCCAATGGTGCGGTGGGACGTTGGGATCAGAATGCGAAAGCCATTGTCGTCAGAGGATTACTGCCTAGGGAAGCCGTGTCGCTGCCACTGGAGGAGACGCCAAAGGATTTTGCGGTCGGGCTTGACGGCATTGTCTATGTGCTGCTGTCTGACCGCATTCGTTTGCATGATTTGCGTGACCGCTGGCCCGACGAAACCGTGCCTACGGACGGATTCGTGCCTTGGCGGTTGGCCCCGGACGGAGACGGTGGGATTTGGACGGTGGAACGGTCAACCGGACGGTTGGCCCGATTGACTGGGAGACCCCTTCCAAGCCGGCCGTTTGCCGATTATGCGCCGGATGTTTTCCGCCCCAAGCCGGAAAATTGCAATCCGCCCGAATTAAGGGTTTGGGATGAACCGGGATGGCCCGATGGCGAACGTGTCCTAGCCTTGGACTGGCATCCGCAAGCCGGCCTTGGCCTACTGTCCACCCACGGCAATGGCAGGATTTTGTCACTGCGCAAATTCGATGGCCGCACCGGCCGGTTAGGCGAAGGCTTGGTTTTGGCCGGTGCTAGTAACGCTTATTCCTTTGCGTGGCTGGCTGGCGGTAAAATCGTCGTGCGCTTGCCTGGTCGCCGGGATGCACCTGCCTACGACTTGGATACGGCAGACCACTCAGGAATGGTCAGGCCCAGCGGGGACATCTATCCTTTGGCAACGACTTTCATGGAAGCGCCATTTGTCCATCATCTCGATGGCCCGCCTTACTATCCGGTGGACATTGCCGAGGGTGCGACCGGGGCGGAACCGCTATACCGGCTGTCCGTTTCCAATTTGGCCCGCCATGGCGAGGCACGAAATTATTCAAGTTTGCCGCCGCCACGCTTGGACAGCGGTTCCCATCTTACCTTATGGCACCGTGTTTACGCGGAGGCATCGTTACCTGCCCATGCCGGTTTTATCGTCTGGCTGGCGGCCACCGAAAATGCAGAACCGCCGCCGGATGATGACGTGGAGGCGTGGTTGCCGCACCGTTTCGGCGATGCGCCCGCCTCGCCCCAGCCGCAAGTGCCGCAAGCGGTGTGGGAACGAAGCCCCTCGGAATTGCCGAACCACCCGGGGCTTGGGCCTTGGCAAGCAATCCCGGGGCGGGTGGGATTGTTTTCGGTGCTGGTGCAGAACCATCGGCAGAGGGTCAGGAGTCTGTGCGGGCGTTACCTTTGGGTGCGCGTGGAAATGTTTGGCGATAGCCGGGTAGGCCCGGAAATCGCAGCGTTGAGGATTTACGCCAGCCGGTTTTCCTATAGGGACAATTATCTGCCCCGGCTTTATCGGGAAAGTGTGTACGGCGATCCAGCGCGGCTTCCAGGCGAACGGTTTGCAGAATTGGAGACTGGCCTCGAAGCTCAATTTAACGCAGGGGGCCAACCCGGCCAAGCGCTCGTGGATCGTTTGGCAAAGGACGGCGTGAGGGTTGGGGCATCGGGGGAAATCGTCATCGAGAAACTTGGAAAGTCGTGGTTGCTCCGCGATGCGTCCCGTGCTTGGTACTTTAGGCGGGAGGACAAGGCCATTGCGGTTTACCGTCACCAGGCGACACCGTCTGATTTTTTGGAAAGGTTGCTATGCAATTTTGAGGGCGTACTGACGCAGATGGAGGATCGCATTGCCTCCGCCCACCTGTGGACAGACCCCGATAGTGTTCCCGAAGAGAATCTGGATTGGCTCGCCGCATGGATAGGCGTTGCATTCGACCCCGCCCTGCCAGAGGCGCGCCGCCGCGACTGGTTGCGTGCCGCACCGCAGATGGCCCGTTTCCACGGCACCAAGCGGGGTTTGGAATTGGCACTCGATCTTGCCAGCGGAGGCGGTGTGAGCGGGGGCGAAATCGTGGTGTTGGAAAATTTCCGGCTACGGCGATTATTGGCGACGCTGCTGGGTGTCGATCTTAATGATGACAACGATCCGCTATTGCCTGGTTTGGTGGTCAGCGGCAATTCGGTGGTTGGCGACACTTTGGTGCTAGGCGAAGCCGAGAGTGCGGAATTATTAGCGTTGTTCCGCGAAGATTTGGCAACCGCAATGGAAAAAAGCGCAGTGCTGGCGTTTTACGACCAGCTTGCCTTCCGTGCCACCATTTTGATCCACCAGGAAGTCGAACCACAGGATCTCGGTTTGCTACGCCGGGTCGTGGAACTCGAAGCGCCGGCCCACGTCGATGTGCGCGTGGTCACCGCCACTTGGCCTTTCCTAGTCGGCATTGCCAGTCTAGTGGGGGTAGATAGCTATCTCGGTCCGCCGCGCCCGTCCAATCCCGTGCGGGTTGATGTGAGCGGGCTGGGCCTTGGAGATTTCATGCTTGGGGCGAACTCCCTAGACCCACGCATGGATGGCGCTGCCGCAGTGATTCCTAAGGAAGCTCCGATTGCGGATGCCGGCGGGGATCGCACGGTGGCATCCGGCTTATCGTTTAATCTTGACGGTAGCCGATCCCGGTCAGGGCCGGGACGCTCATTACGAGATTTCGTCTGGCGACTGTTGCCGGACACATGAGAACGAGGGAATGTTCGCACGTTGACAACCAACCCATAACCTTATAAAGGGGAAAAACATGGCTACATTCATCATCAATCAGGATGTCACTACCGACACACCCACCGTTGAGGTCACGATTGACCCCAATAATCCGCTACCACCCGGACGGCATCGGTTCCGGCTGATTGTCGTCGATGATGCAGGCAATACCTCAGCAGGTGACGAGGTCTCCGTCATCATCGCCGACATAGATGCCCCCACGGCCGTGCTCAATGCACCGAGCATTGTCGGCACGGGGAAATCCTTCAATTTGGATGGTAGCAAGTCTTTTGACCAAGGCGGCGGCAGGGTCACCAAATTCGTTTTCACCTACCTCGGCCCCAACCTTGTCGTATCGCCGCCGATTATTACGAGGCCACAGATTGTAACCGATCCGGTGTTGACTAACCTAGGCACCACCAGGCCGCCGATTGGAGTCACGACCCCCGTCTTGACACCATCGACAGGCCCGAGTTAAGGCTTGAATGCATCTGGCAGTTAAGCATTTTTTTGGTGGCCCTAGCCCACAGCTATCGCAAACGGAGACGTGAATCATGAGTGCATTGAAACGCCTGCCCGAGGCTGACCCGCTCTTTGCCGGACAGGTGCCAGACCGGCCATTTTACGCTACTGGCATGTTGCTCGACGCGCAAGACTTCGTCGATGAACAAACCTACCATCGCAGCCGCCTGGCCAGGGCGTTGGCTTTCGGCCTGGGCAGCGGCACTTTGGCGGGACTGCGGGTTTCTCACCAACCCGGTGACGCGAAGTCGCCTGAAGAAATTATCGTGGCCCCTGGCGTGGCGGTGGACAGGCTCGGTCGCATGATTGAAATTCCCCGCCCCGCCTGTTTAAGGCTAGGCCGATGGTTTGACGGTAAGATTGCCGCTGGTGGCGGTGACGCGTTGCGGCTGGCTAGATATGACAATTTGGCCCGCTTTCTTAGCGCACGTTCCCAAGCCGGGAACGCAGGGGAAATTCCAGCCCTTGCCGTGGTGGCAGATGTTTTTGTCCGTTTCATTGCCTGTGAGAAGGGTCTGACGCCGAGTTTCGCCGCCGGCCCCTTCGATGCGCTGGATGCGGTGTCCACATCACGTTTGCGTGATGCCTATGAATTGCTGCTGATTGAAAGGATTGATCTGCAAGATACACACAAAGGCTTGCCCGATGCAAAGCCGGATTTGGCCGCAATAGCCGATCCCGCCGCCCGTCTTGCGGCACTCCAGGATGCCGTGCTGGATGCGTGGCCGACTGCTTCGAAAGATGGCCTTAGCCTACTGCCCGAGCATCCGCCCTCAATTAAAGACCCCACCGCAGTATTCATTGGCCGTGTGTTGATTCCTGTCACCGCTGACAACCCCCCCGGTCGAGACGGTGACAAGGTGTTGGTCGATAACTGGCCGCGACATTTTCTGCCGCCGTTGAACCTCGTTGCGCATTGGCTAGGCGCTTGATTAAAAGGAGCATGTTATGGCTATATTCCCTGAAGTTACCCGAGTGCAGATTGGCAGTGAAGATGCAGCCACCTTGCGCGGTGCGGGTGCGCTGATTGACGATCCCCGCCGCCAGCGGCCACGCTATTTTGACGGACGCTTCCTTGCCGCCCGCGACTTGATCCGCGACCAGCAATATTTTCTCACGCGGGAAGCGGACTTGGGCCGGGCCACCGGTAGTGGTGTGGCCGAAGGGCTGGGAGTGCTGCAGCCGCCAGGTGCAGCGCAAACTTTGACGATTGAAGCAGGTCATGGCATCACGCCTTCTGGCGAGTTGGTGCGCCTGGAACAGGCAATGCAAATCAATATCGCCGATCTTCCCCGAACCGAGCAATTGTCGGCGAAATTTGGGCTTGGACCCATTCCCATCCCCCCTTTGCGCAGCCGCACCGGCCTGTTCGCACTGGCCTTGCGTCCAGTGGAATATACCGCCAACCCGGTTGGTGCCTACCCCACCTCGGTCACTGGCCAGCGGGTGGTTGAGGATGGTGACATCATCGAGGCGACTGCGGTGATTCTGGTGCCGTGGCAAGATGATGGTGACGGCGATTCTCTAATTGCCCGCCGAGGCCGGGTGGCCCGCACTATTTTTACCCAGGCCGAGGACCGTGGACTGTCGGCGAATGTGTTGCCTTTGGCCATGCTGGCCCTGCAAAATAACATTCTGGTTTGGTTGGATATACCCATGCTGCGACGGGAACTCGGGGCTGACCGGGCCGATTTGCCAGGGCTGGGTTTTGCCCCAAGGGCCTTGCGTTTGGCGCATTTGCTGCAATTTCAAAGCCATCTCGACTATGTGAAGACAGTCAGTTCAGGCAATTACCCGGCTTCGGCTTGGTTTCCGGCACTGCCGTCTGCCGGGCCATTGCCTCCCAACGTGGTCAACCCGAACGATTTCACCCAGAGCTACTTCCCGGCCGGGATGAAAGTCGATTTCACCATAATTCCAGAGGATGAACTCCCGGCGCTGGTGGAAGAGTCCTTGGCCCTGCCGCCGATTGATTTGACCGCCCCGGCGGATACTTTTGATGCAATTGCCGTGATGGTGTTGGCACCGGTGCCACGCAACGAGTGGCGTGCGGTCAATGCCAAGCTAACCCGCCAGTCAGGCAGTTTGGTGCGCAAAGTCTCACCTGCGGCCACCAATTTGGTGGCGCAACGCAAACCATTGGAAATTCTCCAACGGCTACGCTTGCCGGCTCTACTAGCCGCCCCAATCGACCCTTCCAATCCGGCGGATGCCGAATGGGCAAGGCTGGCGGGTCTTGGCAGCCTGTGGTTCGTGCGCAGACGCAATCTGGCCTATCGCGACGATTTGGTCGGCGAGTCGGTGCGCTTCGCAGGTGCCAGTTCCGGTGCAACGGATTTGTTGGTGGAGCGGATAAACTCGTTGGGCTTGGGCGATCAACTGACCACCGTGTTAGACAAAGCCTCGCCACGGGCGGCCATCGAGGTGAAGAGTCTGCTTGCCTCGCCTCGCTTCGTCGATTCTCCCGCATTGACGGCGGCGGCCATTGGGGAATTTGCATCGGCCCCGGCGCTTAACCAATCCGATGCACTGGGTGTGGCCGCTAGGTTGACCGCCCCCAATGTGGGTGACGGTTTGCTCAGGCTGGAGCAATCGACTCCGACCATGAGTCAACCGGCAGCCCTGCAAAACATCGCCGCTGGCAATGGGCTGGTCATTGACAAGGTGGCCCTGACGGCGAATAACACGGAAGTTCCCAACATTGCTTCCAGAGTGTTGGTGAATCCGTCCGGCATCGTAGCAGTCTCAGCCATCAAGCTGAGGCAATGAAA
Source organism: uncultured Methylococcaceae bacterium (assembly GCA_903857165.1). Lineage (GTDB taxonomy): Bacteria > Pseudomonadota > Gammaproteobacteria > Methylococcales > Methylococcaceae > Methylumidiphilus. Next base: position 31,674 of record CAIODU010000099.1, read on the forward strand.
AAATGGAGGGAGTAATGACACCCCCATTTAATGATAGAAAGGGTGCCGACTACCGTCGGTGTTTGACATTTGTAAATATAATGGCGTCCACCATGACGGAGAGCTATCGTGAGCATTACTCCCATAGATAATCCGCTGCCTGGCGAGCGGGTGATTGCCCTTTCGCCGGAAACCTCCGAACAGGCAACAGTGACGAGCCTGCGCAGGCCCAATCTATTCACCGGTCGAACCCTGACCGCCCCCACGCTGTCGGGACGCCAGCGCTGGGAGTCCAGCCATTTGGAATTGCGTGGACAGGCGTTCACGCCCGGCGTTTCCCGTGGCTTGGAGGTCGGCCACTCCCTCTTGCCGCCGATCCTTGACGGGGGAGGCCCTAGGGTTCGCATCGTTGTCAATGCGGGCAGCGGCTTGGCCGCCAACGGCGAGGACTTGGTGTTGGTGCGGCAAGCGGAAATGGACTTGCTTGACGTTCCTGTCATAGTGCCAGAAAGTTTGCAAAGCGAATTCAAAGACGGGGAGAACTTGCGTAGTGCCATCAGGGTGAGACTCCCTCCGGTGGGAATCTTGCTGTTGCAGCCCGTCATGGTGAATGTCGCCGACTTCGACCCTAACGATCCCTGCGATCTTTGTCCTTGCGGTGGGGTTGGCCAAAGTGCCTTTGATCCTGTCAGCTATGAAGATTGGCGACTCTCTGATGCTGTGCGTGTGGTTTGGTTTCCGTGGCCGGAGGGTGATGCGTGGCAACCTCTGCCGGATCCGTGCCCGAGGCAGCGAAATTCGTTGGCCTACAAGATTTTTCGGATGGAAAACGAGCTAAAGGGGGGGCAGTTGTTGCCGTGGGAGCCGTTTGGCGTACCGATCGCCTTGGTGGCAGTGGATGAAAATTTCATCCCCCGATTCATAGACCGCTCTGCGGTGGCGCGTCGGGGCGGGCATCCGCGTGATAGCCGCCTGCAAGGTTTTTTGGAAAACCCGTCGCGGTTGGGGAAGAATCCCCGTTTGCCTGCTTTGTGGCAGGCACGGATCGAACAACTTGCCGAGCAGGTGGGGCAAATTTCCAGCGCATCGCCATCGTCGGAAGCATTCGCGCAGTCACTCGGCGATGCTTTCGCCTGGCTGCCGCCGGCTGGGTTATTGCCCCCCAATGTGCTTGATCTTTCGAACCTTTTGAAGCCTTCCAGCGCATTCTTCCCGTCTAATTTCTATTTGGATGTGGCACCCGTCCCCTTGGAACAACTCGACACCGCCCTACGTGAAGTTTCTGCTTTGGTCCCCTTCGATTTTTCTTTGGGCGAACGCCTGCGTGTTTTGGTCCCCGTGCCCCAGTCATCTTATGAGCCTAGGCTGTTAAAGCGCGAGGACATTGGTCCAGAATTCCAGAGGACACTGGAAGCTTTCCAGTTCGTGCGGGCACGCCAGCTTGGTGCACGGCAAAGTTTGCGCGTCAAAATCGCGTTATTGGATTCATTCACTTACGCCCTCCCGGTCAATGTCCCCGCCATTTCTGACGATCCGGAAGCCCTAGAGCTAGAAAGCTTGTCGCCTTGGGGTCCGCCTCCGCAAGGCGGTGGGCATCGGGCGGCACTGCGTTCGGGGTTGCACCAGCATTTTTTCGACAGTGCCACCGATACATTGAACATTAGCCCTGGGAATGTTCTTTACGCTTGGGTTTGCCTAGACCCAGACAACCCGCCGAGGACATTGATGCTGCAATGGAACGCCCAAGGCAGTTGGGACCATCGTGCCTACTGGGGTGAAAATCTGATAGATTGGGGAGTTGATGGAACCTCATCAAGAAAGAGAATCGGCGACTTGCCCCCGAAGGGTTATTCCTTAGGCCAATGGTTTCGACTTGAGGTGCAAGCCATAGACGTGGAATTGGAAAACACCCAGGTGATCGGCATGGCATTTGCCCTTTTCGACGGTCAGGCCGGCTTTGGGCCGAGTGGCGTCATCCGTGACGACACTGTTTCGCCTTGGATCACCGATCAACTGCCAGTCGGTGCGGTCACTCGTGGGGATTACCCGTGGCAAGCCTTGTCACCTAACGATCTGTGGGCACCGTTCGAGCCGACTTTTGGCTTTACCGTCACGCCCCGCCCGCGCCTGGGCGGCCATCGCACCCAAATTCGGGGCGGCAAACACGAATATGAATTCAGTAACGCCACTGAAACGCTGACTGTGGCCGCAGACCAGTCCTTGTATGTCTGGGTTTACCTAGACCCATCCAATCCGCCGCGTACCCTGATGTTTCAGTGGTTCAGCGGAGGGAGTTGGGAGCATCGAGCCTTTTGGGGCATGAATTTAATTGATTTGGGCGCTTTTGATGCGGTGACACCCAAACCGTCCCGCCGACAAATGGGGGGATTGCCTCCCACAGGTCGCTGGGTGCGCTTGGAAATCCCGGTTGCCGCAGTGGCATTGGTCGATCAACCCATATCAGGGATTAATTTCGCCCTTTTTGATGGCCGTGCCGTATTTGGGGCCACCGGCCGACTGGTGGATAACATTGAAATCCCATGGTTTGCCGATGCCATGCCCAATGGCGCATCCCAACCAGTCGATATGAAGGAGTACTTTCCTTCGCAATTTTTGAATGAAGCCGATTTGGACACTCCATTCATTTCCGCCCCCGGCACCGTGCCAGCCTATCCCTATGCCGGGACCCATGCGGCCTTTCGCAATCTTGCGGATGATAATGCCTTGGCCGAGCTTTCGGTGCGCGAACGGGCGCAGTTGGAAGTGCGCGGGATCGAGGGCTTCATTGCTTACCTGAAATCGCGTGCCGACCGGGCCGACGATTTGGCCGACTACGGTTTCATCAAGGTTCAAACCGATATTTACCGGTTCCGCCAGCTCATGTTGGATACTGTTGACGCATCGCGTTTGGCACTCTCCCCAGTATTGGCAAACATCGCGAAATCCGAAACCGCCACCGCCACCCAAGAGAAAATCTCAGGTTTTCTTGCTAACTTGAAATTCCAATCAGCCGCTACTCGACCGCTCGTCCAATCGGTGGCTCAGCCTCAAGCCGTGAGTGCGCCGGTAATGGCCATGGCTGCCGCCCCCCTTGCTGCATCAACGCTTATGCTGCGTAGCATGGGCAGTTCGGTCTCCAGCAATGTGGTGAGCGGGGTGCTCGCCCAACAGCAGCCATCCACTGCGGCCGCATTCCTATCGCCGTTGGTTGTTTCACCCGTAATCGGTGTCGCCCAATCGCCCACTTTTGCCATGAGTACTGTTGCCTCCGCCAAGTTCAATTTGGCTGGTATCATTGGTTCAAGTTCCGAGATAAAGCCCGTTATAAAAAAGCCTCAGATCACTCCATTCGACATTGTAGATGCCAGTCCCTTGGCGGGCAATCCCACCATACGCACGGTGAGTATCGCCCAACGGCTGGCTGCGCCGAAATCGACCGAAGCCAGGGATTATGTCACCTCCACCCGTCACGAGGGGGTCTACAATTTAATCCGTCTGGCCGATGAGTTGACGGCGGAGGACGGGGGGGTCACGCCGGGCCTTTTCTTCGGCATTGATGTGCATGGCATGGAGGGTGAAGATTTTCTAGCCGGCAATGCCAATCGTCGTCGGCCATTGATGGATTTTATCCAGCGAAAGGCAAACCTGAGTGATCTGTTAAAACCGCCTCCGGTGAAGACACGCAATAATATCCCAGCGTTAACGGACGAGGCCCAGCATTTTTCCGACAGCGCGGACTTGGCCGACAATTCCGTCGCCTTGCTGCGCCAGGTGGAAGGCCGGGTCAAACTCTATCGCAACGCCATCGCGACCTGCCAAAGGGTGTTGGACACGCTTCGCCAAGACCGGCAAGCGGCTGCGGCCCGTTTGGACAGTATCGGCGAGGCGTTGGCGCAGGCTCGGCATGATGTGGGTGTGACCCGCTCGTTGATGACCGAGGAGCAAGCGCGAATCGACGGGATCAATGCCCGCCGCGCCAAGGTGCTTGCCGAGGAAGTGAAATTTCTCGCGTATATCAGGCCGCGTGAAAACGACAATTTGCTGGCATCCCCGTCACGAAACATTGACCCAGGGCTAATTCCCGCCGCTGTGCCGACCTGTCTGGCGCAACATGACGATGTGCCGGATGATCTGCACGATATGCTCCGCGTCGTTCGCGAAGCGCCAGCCGCCTGGTTTGGCGAGGTGCCGCGATTGTTGAACAAGTTGGATCGCACCGACTTGTTGGTTAAAACCGTTCAAAGCGCCCAGTTGCGTAGCCAAGTGTTAAATATTGTCACGTCCAAGGCCCAGGTTTTTACGGCAACTTCCATGGCTACCAAGCTGGCGGGGGCGGTGGCGAATGTCTATGCGCGGCAGAACTTGGTGGTTAGCCAGGCAAGATCGTCGGCCATCCGTCTTGACATCAATGCACTGGCTGGGCTTAGTTGGCAGAGTGTTCTCAATCAGGCGGTTCAGGTGGTTTCTTTGGGTGACATCATCGACGGCCAGCATGGTCGTGGCATAGTGTCACGCCAAGCGGCCGAACATTTCGAACGGATCGGGCGCATCTGTGCCTGCCTGCACGCTGAGTTTTCCGCCGTGCTGCCAAGCATAAGGCTCGACTGGGCGGAAACCCTGTCCGAATTCGACAATCCGCCGCCATTGCGCAATCTGGCCAGTTTGCCGCGTTGGGGCGAAATCGACTATATTGACCGCCGTCAAATGCAGTCGTATGCCGATTGGCTGTTTGACCAAATCCAGGCTGCGGAACCCCGCGCCGAAACTTTGATGAACGATGTGGTGCGCATGTGCCTGTTATTGGCAAGCCATGCCCCGGTGGACCGCATCATCACCGGTCGATTGGCACGCCCGGTCACCGCCCGCCCTGGGGTGCGCATCCCGTTGACGGTTTTTGAACCAGCCAAGCTAAGAGTGGGTATGACGGCTTTGGTTTACCGGGGCGGTGAAATCGTCACCCGCGCCTTGGTGGAGGACATCGGCATGGGTGAGGTCTCCGCCCGTGTGGTGCATACCAGCGCGGCCTCGGTCGATTTGGACGACAAGGTTCGAGTGCAGTTTGCCGCCACCGCGACGGTTTCCGCCTCGACGAGAATGTCGGTTTTTGCCGTGAAACGATGAAACCATGGCCACGGTGGAACGGACCGTCCGACATCTTAAGCTTAGGGCCAGGGATGAATCACTGATCCGCAGTGTCGTGTTGCGGATGGAGGATGCGTTACGCACCGCCAGCCTCCCCGATGCCGGTGCCCGCCTTTTGGTGGTGCGGAAGCTTTCCCTGGGCCGAATCCCGGAGGGGATTTCACCGCAATCGCTGGCCATCTTGCTTGAACAAAAGGTGGCAAGCCAAGGCATCAGGGCCGTGCATGGGGTTTCGCCGGGTGCGGAGGATGTCAATGCGGTGTGGTTTCGCGACACACTGGAGGCTTGCACAGCCTTGGCCTTGAGGCTTGCGTCGGGTGGTTTGGCCCAAGGATGGTTTTGGCCGCTCGCCGTCTGCGGATGGCAGCCGGCATGGGGTCGCCAAGAATCATTGCGTTGGCTGGCCTTTTCCTTGGCGGCTAGGCAGGAGGCGGCGGTTGCTTTGCCCCGTTGGGTTTTGGATTTGGTTCGTGCAGGAAGGGCGTCCAGCTTGATTGATGCCTTGCGCCTAGGGGATGGCGTGGCATTGCTTGCTTTGAGCGGATTGTCGGTCGAAACCCGCAGTCCCGAAGCCGGTAATGCAAAGGCGACTGACGACGACCGTCACGCCTGGTTGCGCAAAATGTTAAACAAGTCGGGTTTGCAGGCACTGGCGCAAGAAGCGCCAACTCCCTCAGAAGGCCATTCTGTAAAATCATGGCATCCCGCCAGTGGATTATCAAATGTCGAACCTACGCACGAAGAGTGGCGCAACTTTGCCAAGGCATTTGGAAACGCTGACGCGGGGAATGACATGGTGCAAGCGGAGCAGGGGAGCGAAGATAACCAGGCAGGGTTTCAGGCAAACCAGCCCTATGATCCTAGTCGTATGGATGCAGGGCATCCTTTGGAAAAATCTGCCGAAAACTTGGATGATTATCGAGGCAATCCTTATGAGCTTGAGCAAATTGCAGCCGGATTGCCTTTTTTCAATAGTGAGGAAAGTGCAATTTCAAGCCTTCCAGTAAGTGAGCGTCAGGAATCGGCCGATTCATTACATGGAAGGAGCCAGTCACCCCAATCGGCGGAGAGCGGTTTTGACTTGCAACGTGCAGGGACTTTGTCTGGGATGGAGCTGGGTGGATACCCTACCTGTGTCGGTGGCCTGCTTTTCCTATTGCCAGTGCTTGAGCGATTGGGTTTTGGCGCGTGGCTTGACACCGCTGCCGGGTGGGAAGATTGGGACATGGCAAGGTTCATGCTGCACAGGGTACTGGCTCGCTTGCGGGTTTGCCCTGACGATCCGGCTTGGCAGGTCGTGTCCGCAAACAGGCATGCCTATACGCCAAATACCTTCGAGGCACCGGAGTCATGGCTGGGCTTGTGTCAGAAACGGCCCCGTTTTGTCCTGCTGCCACAAGATGGCGGTGGGCAACTGTGGGATTCCACGGGAAGGTTATTGCTCGGTGCCTGGCAAGGTTCCCCCTCGCCGTTCATCGGCTCACTGCTGAATCAAAACAGCGTTTACAGAGTGAGTGCCATGGGTTTCAACCAGTCACTGCCGCAGTTGGTCGCCGAGTCTTGGCTTAATGCCTGCCGTCGCTGGCTTCGTCGGCAGGCTCGCATGGGATTGGCCGATTTGATTTTGCGTCCGTCGTTGATGGCGCTGACCCCCACGCATATCGATATCAGCTTTGAATTAAACGGTTCCGATCTGCGGGTGCGCCGTGCCGGTCTGGATATTGACCCCGGATGGGTGCCGTGGTTTGGTCGGGTCGTGATGTTCCACTATGACAGCCGCCGGCGTTCAGCCCCATTCCCGCCCACAAAGGGGATGCACGATGGCCGCTAATGTCAGAATAACCCCAGCCGAAGAGGCACCCATCGGAGCCTCTCTGCGCGGATACGCGCTGGCCGGACTTGCGGAATTGGCTCAAAGGAATGCGTCAACCGCAACTCCCACCCCCGAGCAGCGCTACCTGCTCGATCATTTTGCGACCTTGGCAACTTCAGGCCAACGTTTTTTCGCCACCTTGCCTACTTACCTAGCCACACCCGGCGAGGGCGATGCCCGCCTCCTCCTTCTTGCCTCCGCATTGGGCCTTACCGTGTTTGAAATACTTGCTGTGGCGCTTGCCGGGGCAGTCGAGGATGATGCAATGGCCGGTAGGGCGGTGGCATGGTTCCAGACACCAGTGGGTGGCTCCCGACCCACGCTGGGCTTGGTAGCCTGCGCATTCGCAGATTTGCCCGGAGCAGAATCACAGCCGATACACACACTGATTAGCGGCGCGGCCATGCAAAGCGGCATGTTAGTGGTGATGAACGAATCGGGTCCATTGCCCGAGCGGCCTTTCGGCGTGCCCATTCCGATCTGCCTCGCACTGGCTGGTCGCGATGCCGCCTTGCCCGGCACGACCATTGGGCTTGGCGAAACAATACCGGTAAATCTCCCGGCATCAGTCCTCATCGAGGCGGAGCGGCATGCGCGAGGACTCTCCGCCGGGCGGCGGCGGGGCCTCATCCTGCGTTCCGGTTCTGCTGCCGAGGGGCGCTCGGTCGCCGTGGCTGTCGCGACGGCGTTGGGTTTGCGTCCGTTGTTCATCGAGACCGACAAACTTGCAGGGCTCAGCCCATTGGCGCTGCTGCGCGGATTGCTCCCTGTATTTTGCTTTGAACTGGGCCCCAGCGAACGCCGCAAGCTACCCGAACTGCCCGGTTATGACGGACCCCGACTAGTGCTCTGTGGACTGGAAGGCGGCATTGACCAAGCCGGGGGGGCTTTGCTGTCGTGGCTGCTACCCGTGCCTACAAGAGATGAGCGACGCATCCTGTGGAGTGCATCGCTAGGGGATGACGAACTGGCTGGTCGCTTGGCCCGAGAACACCGCCACGGCAGCGGCCGCATCGCCCAGTTGTCGATGCTAGCCCATCAAAGCGCGGTACTGGATGGCAGTCCGCGTCCGGCACTGGCCCATATTGTGGAAGCGGCTTGGGCGGGCGAAGGGCTAGGCTTGGAAGCCTTGGCGCAGCCGTTGCGCGATCCAATCCCGGATGATGCGATGGTGCTCACGCCCGCATTGCGTTCGGAATTGGAAACTTTGCTGCTGCGCTGCCGCCACCGTGATGGACTCGCCAGCGATCTGGGCAGTTCGGCGCAAGCCCGCTACCGGCCAGGTGTGAAGGCACTGTTCGTGGGGCCGTCGGGAACGGGCAAGACGCTTGCCGCCGGCTGGTTGGCAAACCGCTTGCAGATGCCGCTTTACCGGGTTGATTTGGCATCGGTCACCAGCAAGTACATTGGCGAGACCGAAAAGAACCTCGCCCAACTGCTTGCCCTCGCCGAGCGGTCTGAAGTCGTGCTGCTGTTCGACGAGGCCGATTCCATGTTTGGCAAGCGCACCGATGTCAAAGAGGCCAATGACCGCTTTGCCAACGCCCAAACTAATTATCTGCTACAGCGGATCGAATCATTTGATGGCGTGACTTTGCTGACCAGCAACAGCAAGAATCGGTTCGATTCTGCGTTCACCCGCCGCCTGGACCTGATCGTCGAATTCCCCCTGCCCGGCCCCGAGGAACGGTTCGCACTGTGGTTGTCACACTTGGGTGCGAAGCATACGCTTACCGTGGCCCAACTGAATCAGTTGGCGGCCATGGTGGATTTGGCCGGCGGTCACATCCGCAACGCGGTGTTCACGGCGGCGGTGCTTGCCCAAGGCCGTGACGAGCCGATTGGATTCGGCGATTTGGTGGTTGCGGTCAATGATGAATACCGCAAACTTGGGCGTCAGATGCCCGCCGGGCTACGGAGTGGTTTCTGATGCAAGCCGCCGTCGCCAAGCCCAAGGCTGAACAGCGCAAAGCCCCATCCGTCCCTGAGCGTAAGGGATTGGGTTCGGTCGGTGCCGAACTTGACACCGGCGCACCTGCAGGAATGCCCGCATTTCTTCAGCGTAAGTGCGCTGCCTGCGAAGAGGAAGAAATTACCACCAACTTGGCAAGAACCGAGACTAGAGGATCCGATGCCCAGCCCAATGCAAGTGTCGTTCGCCGGGCCATCAGCGATCAGGGAGCGGGCCATTCCTTGCCGGAGCCGACCCGCATCAAGATGGAACGTTCATTTGGCGTGGATTTGGGGGGGGTCAGAATTCACACAGGCAGCACGGCCAATGCCGCCAGCCGCAATGTGAATGCGGAAGCCTTTACCCACGGACAGTCGATCTACTTCGCCCAAGGCCGTTACCAACCGGAGTCGCCAGCCGGAAGCGAACTGCTTGCCCACGAACTCACCCACGCCGTGCAAAACCGCTACGCTGCGGACGTTCCGGCAACAGCAGGTATCAGTCCTCGGGGTTTCAGCCTGAGTCGCTCTGGAGACCCGGCAGAACAGGAGGCAGATAGTGCCGTCCAAGCCGTAAGCACCGGACAACCGGCCAATGTCCAAGGCGCTCCCACCGCCTCCATCCAGCGCGAGGAGAAAGGTGCTTTCGATAAAGCATTAGATTGGACAGCAGCCCGTGCCGATGATGCCGGTAGCGCAATTTCGTCGGGTGTCAAGGCGGTAGGGGAGTTTGCCAGCGATCAGTTGATGTCGCTGTTACGCACAGTTGCCCCACAACTGGCTGACATTATCGACGAAGGCCCAATCAATTTCGCCAAGCGTAAGATCAACGAAGCACTTGATGCGCACATGCCCAAGGCGTTGGGCGGGTTTAGTCTGAACGAATTGATCGAGGGCGTGTCGGGCTGGCTAGGCGAAGCCGCGACTTTCGCCAAGGCGCTAGTCAAGGGCGATCAAAAAGCCTGCGATGCCTTCGCCGGCATGATGGAAAAACTCAGCCAGTTTGTGACCGCGCTAATCGACAATCCCGTCATCAATGCCTTCACCAGTGCCCTGACCAAGGTTTCTGACTTTATCGGCAAAGTGGTCAAGCTGGTTGCCGAGCCGCTATTTGACAACATGGTCAAGCAGGTTTCCGGCGCTTGGACGGTACTCAAAAAAATCTCTTCAACGGTATCAGGCTGGATCAACAAAGCAAAGAAAGCCGTCGGCAGTCTTTGGGACGAACTGAGCAAGGCATTGGGATTTGACGGTAGCGACGAGGAGGGGGTCTGGAGCTACCTCAAGGGTATCGGCAAAGATATTTGGGAAGGCATCAAGGCAACGCTGGCCCCCGTCGTCGAGCCAATAAAGAAGGCCGGCAGTGTCGTCGCTTTACTGACACCGATGGGGCAGGTTCATGCCATCGTCAAGTACGGTCCCAAGCTAGTTAAAGTCGTAACGTGGATTTGGGACAATGGACTCAATCCCGACAAGATCAAGGATGCGCCGGAGGAAATCCAAGGCATGTTGACATCGCTGACCAGTGGGGTCGATGGATTTAAGGGCTTGGTGCAAAGCGGCTTGGATTGGCTCTCGGCTAAGCTCTCTGCCATGGCCGACACGGTGCTCGAAGTGGTGGGGGCGATCACCGGGCTTCCCTTGATTGGGTTTGCGCAAAGTCTGTTCGAGGATGCGCAAAGCGCCCTCAAGACTTTGGTTACGGACATCAAGAAAGGCGCCAAGGATGCCTTGGCGGCCATCGAAGTCGTGGCGACCAAGATCAGCGATTTCATAGCTCCCTATAAGGAAGTCATCAGTAGCTTTATCTTGGCGATTGTCAGTCCGCCGATGATTCCCTTGATCTTCGCCGGTTGGGGTTGGCGCAAACTACCGTCTTGCATCAAGATACCCATCCTTAATTTCATCCTGGATATCGCCATTGCGGCGATTGGTGCCATTCCGGCGGTGGCCACGTTCGGTGCCCTTTGGCCGTTGCTCAAACCGGCTGTGATGACTTTCCTGGGAACGCTTAGGGCGGCGGATGACAAGGTCAAGGAAAAAATATCCAATAAAATTGCCAAGGTCATCAGCGGGGCCAGCCCGGAATTCCTGATCGGTTTTGTAAAAGGGTTTGCTGTCGGGGTATGGGAAGGCATCACCGACCCAATCAAGGCAATCTGGATGGTGCTGGAAGGGCTGGATACCGCCACCCAATACCTGTCGAGCTTGGCTGGCTTCGGCGACAAGGAAGAAGCAAAGAAACCACCCGAAGCGGCAGCCCCATCCACACCTACGCCGTCGGCAGCGGCATCCAGCATCTCGGCTTCACCATCCAAGATGACATCGGCTATCAGTTCCGCCCCTCAAGCCCCTGCCGTCAAGCCAGAGGAAGAGGAGCCGTATGTGCCAGTCGATGCTAAAGCCGCGCTCAACAAAGCCAATGCCAAGATGCCCGAGTCCACCCGCAAGCTGTTGGAAAAACTGGCGGCGGATAAAGCGGCTCGTGAGGCGGCGCACCCGGAGCCAGCCCCGGAAAGTACCGGTTCAACGGCTGTGCCACCGGCGGACATGGCGACCATCAAGCAGAGCGCATCTGTCGCTTACGGGGACATTGCACCTCAAGTGCAAACGGTGAAAGAAGGATTCTGGAGTGCCGTGGAAGAATATTTCGACGGCAAAAAGATGAGTTTCGACGACATGGTGAGCAAGCTTTCCGAGGCTTGGGAGTCGGCAAAGGGCAAAATCAGCGAGGGTGCCGCTTGGTTTGCCGACCAACTAATGGGATTCTTCCACGGCAACAAAGCGGAAGCCGAGTTGGGCGACAAGATTGGCTGGTTGACCGGGACTATCGTTTTCCAAGTCGTGTTGGATGCCATCACCGCCGGTACTTGGATTGCTGCTGGCCCTGTGCTAAAGGGCATTGCCAAGTTTATCAATTGGCCGATGGAGTTTTTAGGGGAAGCCTTCAAACTGCTCAAGTCGCTTGGCAAATACCTCATTGACGGACTCAAGAGCCTAGGCAGCGTCATCAAGGATGCGGCGGCGGGAGCCTTCAAAACGGTATCCAAGGCACTGGGCGGTATTGGCGAACGCTTGCTGGTTCTTGGTGAAGAAATCTTGGGCAAGTTTGGAGGCAAGGCGGCTAAGGCGGAATCCAAGGCGGTGGGCGTTTTGGGCAAGGAGGGAACAAAACTTGCCGAGCAAGAAGGGGCAAAAGTCCTCACCGAAGCCGAGGAAAAAGCCGCACAGAAACTGGAGCAGCAAACCGCCAAGGTCGAGCCGCATCCGACTGCGGAACCGAAGCCCGAAGCGCATTCGTCCGCTGAAGGAAAGCCGGAACCGACACCCGAACAGAAACCCTTAAATAAAACTGAAAACCAGTCGAAAAAGGATGCGGGGGACCAAGCAACAAAGGACGCGAAGAAGGAGGCTCAAAACGAAGCCGAACAGAAGGCGACCAAGGAAGGAGAGCAGAAGGCATCGAATGAAGCCAAAGAAAAGGCTGAACAGATTGGTCAAGCGCAACTTGCAACATACGCTGTGGAAGCTGAAGTCACCGCTTTGGGTGGTGGCCTGCCTATGTTAATGGAGGCTTTGCACTTGCAAGTGATGCCGCGCTTCCGTTGGATTAAAGGCTTTGATGCCGAACGGGTTTCTGCAAATGTCAGCCAGATTTTCATTCGGGCGAGTAAGATACCCGCAGGGACGTTCATTAAAGTAGAGAAACCAGCAAAGGGAACTGTGGAGGGTGACGATTGGCGCTACAAGCGCTATCAGGAAGAGGGGGGGCAGCTCGATTTTGACGAATGGTTCAAGCGCAGTCGTGGAGGAAGGTCTGGCGGACCAGGACATCAGGAAATCCAAACAGCATTGACAGACGGTGTAAAAGGCGCGGAAAAAGAAGTCCAAATTGGTGATCGGTTTGCCGATGCCTATTGGCCACCAGGTTCAAATGGAAACGTTAAACCTGTTTATCATCAAATTGGCGGTCTCAACCCTGTTCGGGGCGATCCTATCATGCGTGAGCGGGAAGCGATTGATGACTTGCGAAAGACGTTAGGGAATGATGTTGATATATACTTCTGGGACAAGACAAAACCAGGTTCGCAGCCAATTATCAATCCTGATAAACTTAAAAGCTGGATGAAACCCACATAGGCTGAAATGACTACACAAGTAAACTTATTCACTCTTGCAGAGGATATGCGATTAATCCTCTTGGCAAGCGAAGAAGAAGGAGCTAGGGCGTTTCCCATCATCGCTCCAATTGATGACACGCCTAACCCCTCAATGCCTTCGCAGTATGCTGATACTCTGACAGGTGACAGTTTTGTGCTTTTGCCTGCAACCCTCTCGGTTGTCGAGATTTTTTATACTCAGCTTCGGAATGAAGCTGCTCACGGTCAGGTTGATGATTTCAACTCACCTGTAATCGTCGTCAAAAGTTCCAGACTTGAGCAGGGGGCCATTTCAAATGGGCGAATTTTCTTGGGCAACGACCCGACCGACCCTCGTCATGCACCAGTGAAAAAACTGTTCAATCAATTGTCCAAAATCATAAAAAAGTGGGAGAAAACTAAATTCAATATTTTTGTCGGTCCCGAAACTGCGAGGCAGGTTCGCTCTGGGAAACTTACCTTAAAACACCATGCTCTAACGCTTGAGCTTCCCTAGACAAAATGAGGCATAGCCCATGTTACATGAATTTCAAAGCCTTATCAGCAGGAAAACCCGGGCGCGGAACCGGACAACCGACACGGACACTAAGCGGCGGCATGTCGCCAATCAGGGTGAAACCGGTTCAGGCAAGGGGATGCCCTTGTTTCTCAGCGGCAATAATCACGCTGCCAGCACGAATTTCGGTACGATTCATGGCACAGGCAAAGAAAACAATCCAGAGGATGTAGCCAACCCAACGGAGGGCGAAGCTGCCCCCGTTTCAAAAAAACAGGCAGAAGCAACGTCCGAAATGTCTCAGGCTTTGGCTGAATCCGTGGCACAGGTTCCCCCCGTCTCAGGCGAAGGACGGGGAACTCAGTCGGTGGCTTACGGCTTGGCGCTGCGAGGGCGGACGGATGCCAACTTCAGCAACAGTTTCAGCACGGTTGACACGCAGACGAAGCCTGGTAAAGATTGCGCGGGCTGTACCGGTGCGGAGTGTGTTCAGGTCACGGGCACGTTGGAGTCAATTTTTAGTGTTGCGACTCAGGTGACGCTGCCCAGCGTTGCCGATTTCCCGAACCTGACCCCATGCCAACGGCAAAGAGTCCAAACAGCCATCACCACAGTGCTGGCTCCGCACGAACAACAGCATGTCGCCGCATTCAGGGCTTATAATGGAATCACTCGCACGAAGTTCAATCTGACCCTTTGCCGAAGTGAATTCGACTCGCGCATTCAATCCATGCACGAAGCTGCGGAAACGACCCGGCAAGCTTCCGCCCAAGCGGCGAGTGACGCACTGGATCCATTCGAATTTGAGGTCGATTTGAACTGCCAAGACCAAAAAGCAACCCTCTCCCCTCCGTCTCAAGCGGAATCCGCCACGACCGAGTCTGAATTAGCCTGATTCCATTTATGTTGGCACGGGGATATAATGAATCCACGCAGCACTGTTGGGATGCTACGGAATAAAGTGTTCCACTCAAACTTTGGTGCGATTTGAAATAACCCCGTGAGTGATAGGCTTGCCTTGCCACTTCTACATGCCCACGGAAAGCCAGTCATTTACCCCCGCATCACTTTGAATCACACCCATATTGCTGGGCCCTCTGTTGATTGTTAGAGACGCGGCGCATACACTACAGTGTCTAGCAAGTCCCAACTAGGGTAAGCCTGAAGGGCCCAAAGGGAAATCGACGTGCCGAAGTGAAAAAATGGTGATGCCCTCCGCGTGGCTCCTGAAAATAAGACGTGATTCCCCCAAACTGGCGCGAGGATATTTTTGTCCCCATTATTTTTTTATAGCAAGCATGGATAGTGCAATGAAAAGTGAAAAAAAAGTAGCTATTGTTCAATCCAATTATATCCCTTGGAAGGGTTATTTTGATATGATTGCAGCCGTTGATGAATTCATCCTTTACGACGACATGCAGTACACTCGCCGTGACTGGAGAAATCGAAACAAAATCAAGACTCCGCAAGGATTGCAATGGCTGACTGTGCCGGTCAAGGCCAAGGGGAAGTTTCTACAGACTATCCGGGAAACTGAACTGGATGGAGTTGACTGGGCTTCTGCACACTGGAAAGCACTGTGCCAAAACTATCGACGTGCAGCTTGTTTCGATAGCGTTGCAGAACAACTGGAACAAGTTTTTTTAAATGCAGAAAATTCCAACTTGTCACAGTTAAATAGAACCCTTATCGAATGGGTATGCGAACAGCTTGGCATTGCCACCAAAATATCAAATTCGTGGGACTATACCCTCATTGATGGCAAAACTGAACGACTCGCCGATCTCTGTTTGCAAGCGGGAGGAACAGAATACATTTCCGGCCCTGCTGCAAAGGACTATGTTGAAGAAACTATTTTCTCTAGCCATGGAATCAAGCTGACGTGGTTTGATTATACCGGCTACCCGGAATACCCACAGTTGTGGGGTGAGTTTGAACAGGGTGTCAGCATACTGGATCTACTGTTTAATTGTGGCAAAAATGCTTCCCATTATATGAAATTCGTTGGCTTTTCCATGCCGAAAGGTGGCTAGATATGAAAAAATCCTTCAAGTAGGTTATAGCTGAAGAGGATGTCGCCTAACATGCCGAGGACATCAATGTAAGCGGGTATACCCTCTTTGTGAATTTACAATTCTGTTCAAGAAACAACTATGAAACCACTCGTTATCTTTGGCACTGGCGAAGCTGCACATCTGGCGTACTATTACTTCTCCTCGGATTCCGATTATCAAGTGGTAGCCTTCACTGTAGACTCAGCCTATGTTAAAGCGGATGAATTATTTGGGTTGCCAGTGGTTCCGTTTGAAGGTATTGCCAACCAGTATCCTGTGGGTGGAAATGATCTTTTCATTGCAATAGGCTATGCCAAATTGAATGAGCTAAGGAAAACTAAATATCTTGCCGCTAGGGCATTGGGTTATCGGCTTGCTAGTTATGTAAGTTCCCATGCAACCATTCTCAATCAAGGCATGATCGGAGACAACTGTTTTGTTCTAGAAGACAATACCATCCAGCCATTTACTGTCATTGGCAACAATGTGACACTGTGGAGTGGGAACCACATTGGACATCATTCCATTATCCATGACCATTGCTTTATCACATCGCATGTAGTGATTTCCGGCGGTGTTGAAATTGGCGAGGCTTGTTTTATTGGTGTCAATGCTACGCTGCGCGATCATATCCGTGTGGGGGAGAGATGCGTCATTGGTGCCGGTACCTTGCTTCTCTCTGATGCCGAAGCGCAAGGCGTATATATCGGTCAGGCCACAGAACGCTCACGGGCTCCTAGTAACCGCTTAAAGAAGATATAAATCGAAATATGAAATGTAAATAACATGAAAAATAAATTAGTTGATTACATCTATATCTTGTTAACTATAGGATTGACTGTTTACGGACAAATCATATTAAAATGGCGGATCCGCTATCTGGGGAAATTACCGGATAATATCTCAGATAAAATTAAATTTCTGGTTTCATTAATTTATGATCCTGGTATATTTTCAGGATTCTTTGCGGCATTTTTAGCCTCGCTTGCTTGGATGGCAGCAATGACGAAGTTCGACCTCAGCCATGCCTACCCTTTCATGAGCTTGAACTTTGTCCTTGTTTTATTGTTAAGTGGTTTAATTTTTAGTGAATCGGTTACGACTAATAAAATTGTTGGGGTTACTTTTATTGTGATTGGAACTTTAATTAGTAGCTATGAATAGTTCGTCCCGAAAAATAGAAGTCGGTCAAAATGTCAAATTACTTGTCATGTGTTTATTGTGGTCAATTGTTTTAGTAGGAACGCTATGTTTATTATTTGAGCCTCGATGGGAAGGTAATGACGATGTTGGCATGTCAATGGTGGCTCAAGGTTTTGGAATCGCAGCTTATCCTTCAGCATATATTGTTTTTTCTAACATATTGTGGGGATATTTCGTTCACATATTTCCGACAATCAATGGTGTCCTAGGGTATTCTTTAGCTACTTTGATGGTGCTAGTGCTAGTTGGTACAACAATCCAGTTGTTCTTAATTCAAATTGGCGTTAGAAAGGACTTCGCTTTCCTTCTTGTCCTAGTGATAATTGCCAGACCCACTGTATTTCCACAATTCACAATTAATGCAGGTTTATTGACTGTATCAGCAGTAATAGGCTGGAATGTTTATCATCGGCAATTGAATGTGGGTAGTCTAATTTTATCATGTATAATGGCATTTTTGGGTTTTTTAATTCGTAGTCAAGAATTTCTATTTGTACTACTTGTAGCACTACCCTATATTCCATGGCATCGAATAAAAGATGATCGCCGCTTTCAATTGGCCTTGACAATTCTGGTTGGGTTAATCGCCGCAGCTAAGGCGATAGATTATTTTGCGTATTCTACTGTAGAATGGGATAGATTTCGTTCACTTAATTTAATCCGTGCTGCATATACTGATTTTGGAGCAGTTGCACAACTACAGAAGCGTACTGATATTTTACAGAGGTTCGGGTATTCTGAAAATGATTTAACCCTTATTGGAAACTTTTTTTTTGCTGATCCTTCAATTGCCAATCCAGAAAAACTACAAGGCATGCTTTCATCTCTTGACACATTGCCATTTTTAACTGTAAATTCTAATTTGGCTATTGATGTTCTTTCCAGCTTGGTAGACAAGGAATTATTGCCACTCACTTTTCTTGCTATGGCTCTAAATATACTTTTACCGAGTAAAAAAAATCTCTATGTATGGGGTATATTTATTGCCTTACTAGTTTTTCAAGGGGTTTTGGGTAGGCCTAGTGCAATACGTGTATACATTCCTGTTGTATCATTTATTATATTGTTATCAGTATTGTCTTCAAAATTCTCAAGTGCCAAGGGAATAATTGTTTTATTACTAAGCTTTTCCAGTATTTTTATGAATATCAAAGAATTACAGGATGAGTCTCGTAATACAAAACAATTAACAGGTATGGCTCAATCCATTGTTAAACAATTACCATTTGACAACTCTTACGTCAATTGGGGTGCGGCATTTCCATTTGAATACGCATACCCTGTTTTGGATGGAGATGTGGAGTTAAGAAAAGTGAAACTCTATTCATTAGGTGTATTCACTCTTGCTCCATTTTCAATAGCATATAAAGAAGAGGATAATGGTGAGGGGTTTATTAAAAGGTTCAGATCAACTGACGGTATTAAAATTATACTCAAACCTAATTATTTACCTTTGCTTAAAATATACTGTAAAGAACATTTTGGCAGCAAGTTAAATATTCTTTATTCAGAAATAAACGGTTTCTATAAATTAGTTACTGTAACCTGCAGAAATTAATATTTTTCTTCATGATTTAACACTATATTACAACGAACGTACCGAGATTATCCGTGAAAAGTATACCAATCGCAGCCAGTCCCTGTCGGGGCCAGATTGATAACTATACTTGGTGAGATATTGGCTCGTCATTTCTTCCTGGAGAACTCATGGCCGCTTTCTTGTGGGCGCAAATGGAGGAAGCTGAGATTATCGCAAGAGGCGGATAAATATTTGGAATATTTACCACCAGAATTTAGTCGGCCTCGAATCAGAGGGTTTGGTTGTCCGACCATCCAAACCCCAAAATACGCAGCACTGCTCATCTGTATTATATTCTTGTACCAAGCCTCCAACATAGAACAGCATAAGCTTCATAATAAATATTAATGACCATTTACAGCATTTTTAATATCAAATAGTTACTTAAAAATGAATATACGCAACATGTAGGAGCGGGCCATACCCGCGATAAATAGCCCATTTTTGCTGAATCGGCCCAATCAATCGAGGGCATGGCCAGCTCCTACGGCTTAAA
>CAIODU010000100.1 GCA_903857165.1 uncultured Methylococcaceae bacterium
AAGCCAATCGTGATAATAAATTAAATCAAACCGCCGCTAGTACTGAAGAGACGAATCAAATTGAGATAGCAAAGGATAAAATATCTGCTGCCGATAAAGCCATCAATGAGGTGATGACACTAGCCGATAGAAATGCAGCAATAGATGCAACAAAACAAATTCCGGCTAGCCAACCAAATTCAACCGAGGCAAGCTCGCAGTCCTCACCCCAGACGACCACAGTTACAGCAGTAGCGGTTCCAGTCATTCCTCCCAGTTCAATTGATCTAAGCCATTCCTTACCCATTACCCCAGCCCAACCGCAAACAGAAGAAGATTATTACTGGCTATTGATATTACTATTTATCAGTCTTGTTATCGCTCTCATATGGTTATTATTTCGTTTTATCCATCCGTCTGAAAATAAACCTATTAACACAGGCGAGTCTTGGTATGTATTATTTCTTAATTGGCTATTAGGCAGCAAGCCTAGCTTATTTGAACAATATAAAATGGAGACTGATCGCAAGTTTTCTGTATTGAGCAAAAGACTCGATAATTTTGTTGAAGACTTTACAGCAGAGAAACAAAAAAGAAAAATGCTTGAAGAAGAAATTGCAGGTCTGAAAGCGAGTTATAAACTACTTGAAGAAAATAAATTTAAAACAACAAGCACAATGGCAGGACTATCGGGCATGATGCTAACCCCGGTTGAGGCATTGCCACCCGAAAAGCCAAAAGAAGTGTTTATCACACCAGACCATTCCCCCACGGTCATCACACTTATCTTGGAAGAAATTACACACTACAACGCCAGTGTCACCCCCACTAAAGAACTGTTTGAGTTGATACAAGAAAAGCTCAGACAAAACTTTCCAGGCATGACGATGGGCGAATGCCAGGCTTATGACTTTTCGTTAAAACGAGTGCCGGATGACCAGAAATGGTTTTATCTGCTGTTTGTTTTCCCCGATGCCGACAAAGCCGAGCCACAGCGAGGATTATTGTTTGTCGCCCCAGGGATAAATCTTTCCTCGAAGGTATTGAACTACTTTGAAGGCGGGACGCCGTCCCAAAATATCACCGCTTTGAAAAAGCCCGCCTGGGTTTTGCTCAATTCAGGACAAGCGTCTTTGATTTTGGAGGAAAAGGGGCTGGTCGAATGAGCCAAGAAAATCAACTGAACGCACCCACACCTTACTTGGACTAACCCAAGGTAACCCACGGTGAGACGTCGAGCCTTATACTACATTCAGCAGCAGCGCCTCACTGGTATTAAGGTGCTTTGGTGGCCTAAAGGCCACCCTACGGGTAAAGGCATTATCGTAAATATCCTAAGGTTTCCAAAAGGGCAAAAGCAATGCCGTAGCCCGGATGGAGCTTGCGGAATCCGGGGGATCGGAGCCACGAACTACCCGCATTGCGCAAGCTCCATGCGTGCTGCATCTGCTCGCATAACGGCAGTGTTGCAGCGCATACCCAGAACTCTTCGTCTGCTGGCCTTATCGTTCATGTTGACCTCGTGCATGACTTCGCCAAGTGGAGTTGTCAATTATGACGAAATTATAAAAGTCGCCATCGTCAGTCTGATAGCCATACCGTCACTGCTAATCTTCGTTTTGCGTAAACGTAATAATAATTCAAAACTTGATAAATCAATTAAAAAAACAACGAATAATCGGCAATCGACAAGAATCAAGCGTGGCAATAATAAGGGGGGGCAAAGAAGAACAGCTTCAACAAGTGCTATTTCCGCACGCGTCCAGAGCAGCAGTGACACAATCGAGTTGCCAAAGGAATACCGGCAAGGAATGACGGCCAGCCCAAAAAATAATCCCCAAACGAATAAAGAAATCCCTAAACCTCAGGCTGCGCCACCCCCCTCCATGCCGCCTTACGGACTTGCCACGTTGTCTGAGGAGAAATCCGCCAGCCCCACCGTATCACCGATGACCGACCGCCGACAACCCCAACCCATCGCCCGTGGCAACACTGTAAAATATTCCATTGATGCGGTCATTGCCTTAATCCATCAAGAAATCGACCAAGCCATTGCCCAGGGCGACACCGCACAGGAACTGCGGCAACGCATCAAAGAAAGACTAAAGGCGAAATTTTCCCAAGATTTGGTCCAGTGTCGCACCTATGACTTTTCCCTAGTCAAGGAAGTGGACGGCAAAAATTGGTTCTTCCTGTCATTTTTTGCCCATCGACCGGAAACCGCCAAAGACACTGGGGGGCTTCTATTTGTCTCACCCGGCATCACACACTCGGCCAAGGTCGTGGACTATTTTGACGGCGGAACCCCCTGTCAAACCATTTCCAAAGTCCTGGCCCCTGCCCAAATCAAACTTAACCTTGCCGGACAGCCCATGGAAGCGGTTAAAAAAGGACAGATAGAAACCAGCGGCAGGCAAACATGATCCAGACATCCGCTAAGGCAAACCCATGAAATACCAGTATCCAATTTATGCAGCACTCCTAGCCTCTTTCCTTGCTACAACCCCTTTGGCCCAAGCCGATTCGGTCGCCATCGTACTCGACAATTCCGTCAGCATGTGTGGTTATCTGACCAAGGACAAAACCACGGCTTATAAACAGCTACTCAAATCCCTGCAGGATGCCATTCAAGAAAACAGCGACCCCGTTTCCTTTGCGCTGTTGGACAGTGTCGGTAAACAGTCAACCACAGACCGTAATAAGGCCATGGTCGAATTGGATCGCATCATCGCGGGGGTCGGCAACGATTCGCCAGATCGAAAAAAAACTAATCCAGCCCCGTCCGGCGTGGGCAATGCAGGTTGCAATTTCAACGCAAATATGAGTCTTCTGGAGAATATTTTCTCGCCAAGCTTAAACAATGCCGGTTTGGTCTTGCTGGTGACCGATTTCATCTTCGACGCCGGGGCCGATAAAGGGGGTTCAGCCAGCGAATTGGCTTTCACCGACAATTTTGCCCAGTGGGCGCAAGGCCAGCCCTCGACCAATCCGCCTAAGAGCAAACCCGCCAAGACACACGGCAAGTCCAAAGCGGTGGAATCCAGCCCCGCTTCGCTGGATTCCAATTCATCGCCATCCGCGCAATTCCAAGCATGGTCGGGAATCATCGGCATCCGCTCCACGTTCGACGGCAAATATTTTCTCCGCGAAGCAGGGGGGAAAAACGTTTCTCTCGATACTGACAACCGCCCGGTCTACCTGTTTTGGCGGGCCAAATCCCCAGAATTGGCCGAGCGTTGGTTAAAGCCGATCATGGCGGGGTTGTCCGAAAAGAATGTCCACACCGTTGCTTTCCAGCTTTTACCCTCAGCCAGTGTGATTGATCCGCGCCACCCGACCTTTGCCAATCGCCCCAAATCCTTGAGCGCCATGGCCAACTCATTGAAACCCCGTGTGCATTATGTGAATTCGCGTTTTGAAGAGTATGAAAAAGCCCGGGTGAATAATCCCAAACGCCCCCCGATGGAAAATCCGATTCCACCCAGTGCCAACCCGGCCAACTGCTTTAAGGCGCAAGGATTCCATGTTTATTTTGACAGTCGCTGTGGCAGGGGTGGAGACCACGAAAGCAATTTCTGGGAGTTGCAGGAAATCAATGAAATCCACATTGAATACCCTCTGGAAAACGAATTGCCAGGGCTTGAAAGGACTTACACCGCCACGCCGACAGGCTTTCGTGAGGGTTCTTACCGCGTTGAATTTAAAACGGCCAAGGAGGGTGTCAAAGCTGTCCACATAAGCCTTGCCAAGATAGGCAACAAATTGTTTGAAGCCAGAAGCAACCTACCCACCAACGTGTGGGGCATTGACTTGCAAGAACAGATGCAGGTCAGTCGTGATCTTTTCGATCCTGCCGATAAGCTCAAAGAATGGTCGTCAGATGAGGAACCCTGTGAAAACAGCAGTGATTGCAAGGAACGCGGGGACAAAACTGTCGGGTTAGTCCATTTTGTGAAATCCTTGATCAACCGCAGCAGCAAAATACAGGATCAAATGGCAACCCCGTCAAGCACCCAACCGATGGTGCGCATCGAATTCCATTCGGTTGGGCAATTGCCTTGAATCCGGCTACCAACTTAAGGCGGGGCACGATCAAGGCTTACCCGTTCGCCCTGAGTCCTTCGACAAGCTCAGGAGAGCCTTGTCGAAGCCTGTCCTGAGCTTGCCGAATGGGGGTGAGCGGGTAAAGCCGTTCATGGTTCGACAAGCTCACCACGAACGGCTTAACCTGTCCCGGCTTAAGTGGGTAGCCTTGATTCCTAGCTCATTTTTCTTGGATACGATCACCCAACCGAGTCAGCCTGATTTCGATGCGCCGCCGGGCCGGCTCGTCTTTTCGGTTTTGGCCGTTGGATATTTGGCTTCGCGTAACTCTTAGGTGATTTCCAATAATGAACCCACCAAAAGAATCGTCCACGAAAAACACGAAAGGCACGAACGAATCTTGCTTTTGTTCGTGCTTTTCGTGTCTTTCGTGGACTCTATATTTGCCTGCGGATCAGATTCTTGATGGAATGTTCTTTCTCAGGAATCACCTTAGTCTTGAGCTAAACGAAAACCCAGTAAATTATGCGTCACATCAACTTTTGCCTTGTCCCGACTCGCAAAACGGAGCGAAGAGGAAACATGACCCCAAGAACCACCTCGCATAACGCGAATACCTTTATTTTTTAAACCCACTCCTCTACTTTCGCCACCGTGGTAATCTGCTTCGTAGGCTGAACCAGTCAGCTCCGCCACATTGCCTAACATATCATACAATCCCCACGGGTTTGGCTTGTAGGTGCCAACGGGTGTGGAATGTTTGGGTGAATTAGGGCAATCCCGGTGATTCATAAACAGACAGGCTTGTTGAAAGTTATTGGCACTGAAATTCGCCGAGAGTGATCCCGCCCTGGCGGCATACTCCCATTCCGCCTCGGTTGGCAAACGGTAATGCTTGCCGGTTTTCCCAGACAACCATGCGGCATAGTCATAGGCATCTACCCAACTGACACGGGAAACCGGGTAACGACTACGACCATAACCATCGTCTTTTGGCAATGGTTTGCCAGTGGCGCGCGCAAACAGATCGTATTCACCAAATGTGACTTCATATTTGCCTATCTTAAAATCCTTCACGCAGACATTGTGTCGGGCTTCATCCGGGTAACGCTTGGCTTCATTTTTTGGGCTTCCCATGACAAAGCAAGCCTTTTTTAACGGAACCAATTCAGGTTCGATAAACCTATCATCGGCAGGATGGAATATCTTCCATACTGAAAAAACCAACAGGGCAATCACCATCCAAAACAGGCCATGGGTTTTATTGCCTAAAGTTATTTTCTTTTTCTGAGGCTCGTCAAGATTAACTTTTGGCCCCAAGCTGGCCGGGTGTATATAAAGGGTATCATCCAAATCCAGCAGAAGCTTGTTCAGTTCATCCATAAACTGCCGGGCAGAGTCAAACCGCCTTTTAGGGTTTTTTGCCAAGCCGCGCATCACCAAGTCTTTCAATTTTGGTGGCACATTGATTGTCAGTATGGGTGGCTGCTGCTTGAGATGTGCTTCCTTGATTTTTTCTGGATTATCATATGCGGAAAAAGGCGGGTGTCCGCAGAGGGCATGATATAGAATCGCAGCAGTTGAATAAATATCGCTTTTATCATCGCCAACCCCATTTCTAATCTGCTCGGGCGAGATATATTGCAAGTCATCATTATTTAATTCCCAATTGATTCTCTTGCTGGCCCTGAATATATTTACCATGCCAAAGTCCCTTACTTTCAAATAGAGTCCATCCGTTATCATTATTTTTTTAGGTTTTAGACCTAGATGCATGACCTTGGTTTTTTTTGCATATTCCAATGCGGACAAAATATTGATGACGAATCCTACCGAGGACTTCCAATTTAGCGATTTATTATAGTAAATGAAATCATTCAAAGGTAGGCCACCCACGTATTTCATTATATAATAATAGTGACCCTCTTGATGTATGAGACTTTGCACTTTGACGATATTATCGTGGGCAAGCTCTTCCAACCGATTAAAATCCTCAGAAAGGCGTTGAACAATGGATTTATCTTGCGTAGAATCCTTAATGAACTTGCGAATTGCAAAGTATTCTTTAGTTTCCTCGTCTTGGGCGTGAAATACCTCTCCAAGCCTACCTTCTCCGATTTTATTGATGATTATATAACGACCGATCTTATTACCGTTCATAGAGGGTTCATCTTTGCCGAAAGGCGTTGTCATGGGGGGCAGTGCAGGAGTCTCCAGTCATTCCGTGCCTCCCCCAAACAACTGATCATAACGCAGGTTATCGCCGGGGCGGGTTTCGTAGCACGCCTTCGCTGTTTCAGGCACTCCCTCGTCCAACAAACGGCTCACTGTCACAAAACCAAAACCTTTCCCCGTCAAACCATCAATGATGGCCGGCAACGCGGCGGCGGTGCCATGCCCCCGGCCATTGCCGTGGAACACGATGACCGATCCGGGCTTTGCCTCTTGGATGACCCGGCGGGCCATTTGGGCTGGCGACAAGCCGGGGGCCGCGTCACCACTGACCACATCCCATTGGATCGCGCTCAAACCCAGTCCGTTGACTGCCTGCAAGGCTTCCGCACTACAGGTTCCATAGGGGAAGCGCAGGGTAAGCGGTTGCCGGGGTATGCCGGCCATTTGCTTTTCCAAACCGGCTGACTTGGCCCGACGGTTTAGGATTTCCCAAATTCGTTCATACTCGGCCTGCGTCCAGACTATTTGGTCGCGCATGGCCTGGCCTTTAAGCACATGAAGGTTGCCATGGGTCCAGCCGTGGTTGCCAATTTCAAAATTGGGGTCAGCCATCAATTGCAAGGTTTTGTCCTCGTGGGAGCGCATCCATTTGCCCCCGGCGAAAAAGGTGGCGGCGACCTTTTTCTCGCGCAGGGTGTTGACGATGCTACGGTCATACCCGGTCCGGTCATCGGCCTGTTCGCACAGGTCGAAGGTCAAGGCGACTAATTTCTTGCCATCCGGCAAGCGCACCCGGCGTATCGAGTCAAACCGGACTTCGGCCAAGTTAGGCAATTTTTCGGTGGCCTGTGTGCGTTGTGGCGGCGTGTGGTCGGGTGGGCGTAGTTTGATGATGCGTTCGTCGCCGGGCTGGCCCTTTAGCTCGTCGGCATTCCAAGTCTGCAATAAGCCGGCTGGCTTGCCGCCGTCGGCGGTGGGTTGGGTTAAAGGTGGAATGACTGCCGGGCGTTTAACCTCTGCTGGCGGAACCTTGGCTGCCCCCGCGTCGCGGACTGGGTTGGCGGGTTTTTCGGCGGGTATTCCTTGATTACTCCAGACTAAGCTTCCTTTGTGGGTTGCGTGTGATTCTTTGGCTGTGCAATTGTGTGTGGTTAATGGTGGGAATTCGACCAACCATTTGCCGTCATGTTGGGAGAGCGACAGGCCCAACTCACAAGTGGATTCTGCTGGCACGGAAACCTGCTCATAACTCACTGTGAATTCCAATACCACCCGATTTGGAGTTTCCCCGGCCCGTTTGATGACCGGGCCTAGACTCAGGCTGCGTATATCTTCACAGCGCAGACGGCTGTACCCTATAGCCAGCCGCACGGCTTGTTCGCATTCATGCTTGGCGATATGCCCATAAAAGGCTTTTACGGTGTTTTCCGGCGTGTCCATTTCGGCATGGGCTGAGCCTATCAAGCCGCACACTAACATAAGAATGACGATGTATTTACTTGCCGACAAAGTCCACATGATCAGCCCGCTACTTATTTTCAAGAACCCTATCCCGGAACGTCTATTATTATTTGGATTTTAAATTCAGCGAGGTTATGGCCCATTTTCCGGGTGCTATCGCGTCCAATGCAATATCACCCATCCAACGCTCTGAATTTGCCGATGAGTAGGTTTTTCCGATGACATCCACCCAAACGGTTGCGTGGTTTGTATCGACACTGCGCACACGCACATCGTTGACTTTGAAGTATTCGATGTTCTTCACCAATGCACTAAAATTCTTTGGGCTTGCCTTCCATTTAGCCAAGGCCGCATCCACATCCCGTCGGTCCAAAGCCGCATAATAGCTTCGGACGAAGGCGGCTAACTCGTCGCTGGTTTTTGAGTTTTCAACCGGTTTATCGGCCCCAACCATTGCTTTAAGGGTTTTGTTTTCCTCCTGCAATTGTTGGATTGCCGCTGTATTTTTTTGCGCGATATCAAGCACTTGCTGCCTTTCGTGCTTTTCTGCATCTTGTTGGGACTGAATCTGTGCGGTTAGTTTGACTACTGGATCGTCTGATTGACGTGCGGAAATGGCGTGGCTGTCGGTCTCGCTTTGATTCTGGGATAGGTAAGCCAGAATGCCGGCAAAGATGAGTGCGCCGACAATCGCGGCCAAGAATTTGAGGTAAAGCGGTATCACAGATCGGGGCTTCACCCCCGCCGAGCCTGATTCATTGCTTTTTTGCAAACCCATTTCAACCCCACAGAACCAACAAGTCTTGCGGGATTTGTCGTTGTCATTTCTACATTTTATGCATTTCATCACTAGCCTCGGGTAGCCAATAGGCGTTTGAAGGATCCAACTTTAATCTCATACCCTTGAAGATTGTATAGAAAGATGGGTGGATTGGGCCGGTTTTATTGCATAAAGCTCTTTTTTCCACTCCATTGGTTGCCAACAACATATTGACCTCGCTCTTGTGAATGCGGCAGTCCTGTGTTAAAAATCCTCACAATGGATATTATGTTCGCCTTCCGCCGCCGTGGCGCAAGGCAGGACGCTTAAGCAAGCGGGGTTAGCTTTAGTGCCATAAAGGGCGCAATAGCGGTAAAGCGTATTGCGCCCATTGATAACTAAGCCGATCATGCTTCGGAAATAAAGACCTTAACTCTTTTCTGCTGTCATTCGCTAGGAGGTGCGAAACCATGCAAGTCAATCGACGCCAGTTTTTCAAGCTGAGTGCCGCATCGCTCGGGGGTTCCACGCTAACCGCCTTGGGTTTTTCGCCCAAGGAGGCTTTGGCGGAGGTGCGCACGTTCAAGCTAACGCGCACCACGGAAACCCGCAATACCTGCCCGTATTGCTCGGTGGCCTGCGGCATCATTCTATATAGTCTCGGCGACAAGGCGAAAAACGCTGTATCCGAGATAATCCACATCGAGGGCGACCCGGATCATCCTGTCAGTCGAGGCAGCCTATGCCCAAAAGGCGCGGGGCTTCTGGACTTTGTCCACAGCAAAACCCGCATCAC
>CAIODU010000101.1 GCA_903857165.1 uncultured Methylococcaceae bacterium
AGCGCAATTCCATCAAGCGCAACAGCAGTGCCGCCTCGCCTTTTTGCACACCTTTTTCCATGCCTTTTTCCATGCCTTTTTCCATGCCTTGTTTCAAACCCTTTTCGATGCCCTTTTCGATGCCCTTTTCGATGCCCTTTTTTATCCCTTGTTGCTCCCATTCTTCAGTCCATTCGATTACTCTTTCTGCCAACATGCTGTTCACCTCTTGCAAATCATTAAGATTGTTGAAGTCCACTCCGGGCATGCGCCCCGGCAGTAACACCCGCTTCAGCCACACGGTGAACGCCCGGCGCAGCGAGTCTTGTCCGGGTGCCTTCAGCCATTCGACCAAAGCGGTCAACACCTGTTCCACGTCCTGTGGGGTGCGGCTGTTCTCTAGGCGGAATAGTGCCGCCGCGAGATTGCGCAATGGGGCCAGTTCGCCATCGGCATAGCGGCCCTCGTCCAGCAGCAGGTAGCGCAGTCGTGGGCGATAGCGATCCAGTCCGGCGGGTGCGGTGGCGATCAGTTCGGCGACCTCCGTTGCGGCATTCCAGCGCGGCTTGCCATTGTAAAGTACGATGGGCAACACGGGCGGCAAGAGGCGATCTGCCGTCAAGCCGCCAGTGCGAATAATATCTTGGTAGAGCAGGCCAAGATAGGCCAGCACTCGCACCGCCATGAAGGGATCGACCTTCGATTGGAATTCGATCAGCAGGTAGACGTAGAGCCATTCCGGCCCGAGCCGCACCCGCCACACGATGTCATCCAACCGCTCGCGCAGGTCGTCGGTGACATAGCCGTCGCCCACACGCTCCAAAGTGGCGAAGTCCAAATCCTTCACCCAGTCCTCATGCACAAAGCCGCGCAACAGGTCGGCAACCATCTCAGGATGGGAAAACAAGAGTTTGTAGCTGTGGTCGTGGTTCATGCAATCAGTATAACAAGGGTCATCGGAGTTTGGTAACGATAGACAGCGTAGGCCGGAATAAGCCCGTTTATGGGCGTTTCCGGCAAACATTGCCCAGTTTATAGGGTGGCTCCGCGGAAATAAAGCAACATTAAACTCCCTCGCCCTTCGGGAGAGGCTTGGGTGAAGGCAAATTGAATGTGGCTTTACTTCCGCAGTCATCTATATGCCGGAAACGGTCGCGGTGCGACCCCTTTGACTATGCTCTGGACAGGCTTATTCCGGCCTACTTCACTTGGTGGGCAATGCCGGGGGCCGGACTCATGGCATGGGCCACACCATGAATCAAATCCCAACGGCCTTCCCATTGCACATAGTCATCATAAGTGTAGTGCGGCAAGTCTTCAAATTGCAAGTTAGCCATACTACTATTACAGCCCTATTGGTTGTTCGATCTAAAGTTGGTCATAATCGGTTGCCAAGCGAGTATGGTCATGCCGGGTAATAATTTAGGTTGCCCTGTCTGATATTGTTTAAATGAATTTTTACCAAACTCACCATGACTATAGACGCAAGCATCATTCTTGGGAACTACATCCATCCAAGACCTTTCAGAAACTGCCGGGAATACAAAAGGTTGGTCGGAACAACGCTTGATTGGATTAGCAGCCAATATTGTGCTGTCAGCCTGTAATACGACATTGGTTAGATTGGATTTGCGTAATTCCAACAAGGAATCAATCAATGGACTGCTCGGATGGACAGAGCGCATAGGATTCAAAATACTAATGCCATAAAACCCTTTAATGTCCATTGCGCATATCAGTATGATACATAGAACGACAGATCGGGAACAAACCAATTTCTTCCGGTCAATCCACTCTGTCACTATTACCGCCACTGCCGGGAGTGACACGAAAAAAGCGACATTCGATAAATAATACACTGACCCGCCTGGGATGGCAAAAATAGCAACGATCAATAACCCTATAATGACAGCCACCAGCGAATAGATGGCGACCGGCACTCTAACCAAAGCAAGCAGACCTTTTCGACTGGCTACTTGGGCAATGGCAATCCAAGAAAATAGGAAATGAATGACCAGAAAACTTAGGATAGCCGCCAAAGCCAGCAACATAGAACTATACGCCCATGCATTGCCAGTTAGTAAAGCCTTCGCAGTTTGGACAATATAGCCCCCCAAAAAAGAATATAAACCGATAAAATGCAAAGGGTAAATCTCAAACCCGCCACTATTGCCCCAAGAAGTGGCAGAATCAAAGGCTATCCACTTTATTATGGCTAACATTAACAATAAAGTCACTGATTCAATAATCAGATGCTGTCCGCGCAAAAAAATTATTCTGGATGACCAAAGTATGGCGAACACAATTCCCACGGATCCTTTGGCATTGGTAATCATGGCGGTCAAAACCAAAACTAGCACGAGGTCTGGAAAGCTTAATGGATCTTTGTATAATAAAGATAAGCCGAGAATAAATAAGCCTAATGATACCAAGTAAGATTCTGATACAAAAAATGAATCCCACACAGCCCATTGATTAAACAGAAACGGAGTTGCCACAAGCAATAGGCAGACTACCCCCCATAGCAATGGCAGTCTAAGCTGTCCGTCTCTGTCCACCATCACACAAAAAGCCACCACGCTGAAAATCAATAGGGGTGCAAACAACACCCAATTGGCGACACCATACACTTCGATCACGCCAAGCCCTGATAGTAAGCTAATGCTTGCCATCAAGATATGCGAAAATACATGATAAGGGGTTTCCACTAATCCATATAGACCCGTGGAGACCACGCCATAGTTTTTGATCATCGCTGCGATGCTGGCATGCAAGAGCGTGTCTTGAAGGACATTACCCGCATAAAGACGATGCAGCATATCAAACGAGGTATAAGCGTTTCTACAACCTAGCACAGTGGCGGTGGCGATTATCGCCATAACTAGGGCCATCGCCAATTGTTGTCTGTCCACCCGTAAGTAGCGGATTGCATACATCAAAGCAAACCCCGCCATGCCATAAACCACATAAATCAACCCTGCTTGGCGGCTGTAAGTGAGTGCCCACATCAAGCCATAAGTCAACACCAAACCCCAGACCACACTGCCGATAAACCGCGATGCCGCATAGAATATCAGCATCAGTGCAAAGCAGGGTAAGGCAATCTGTGCCGAGTGTTGCAACACGGAGACATCCAGCAAAAGCAAATTGCCGCCAAGGAAAACCCCCAACGCCGTTAGCAACAAGGCTGCGAACAAAAAGTTCAAAGTTGTTTGTGGAATTGAGATCGAATCTACCAATTGATATCCGAAAGTTTTCATGCGTGGTTTATTTCCGCATCAGTCACATGTTCGGCAATTAATCGAATCAACTGCTCCACCGTCAGAAAATCCGGATTGGTTCCGCTGTTGTAGGCATAACCTTGCGGAACGGGTTGACCGCCATAAGCCTTGCAATAGCTTTCAACCGAATGCGCCCCCGCCGTGGGCAGGATGGCGAAGTAATTGCCGATATCCACGGTGTTGAAGCTGTCGCTGGCGGTGATCATTTCCTCATGGATTTTTTCGCCGGGGCGGATGCCGATGATGGGGTATTCGCACTCCGGGCCGATGGCTTTTGCCACGTCGGTAATGTGATAACTGGGGATTTTCGGCACAAAGATTTCGCCGCCCTTGGCATTTTCCAATGTCCATAGCACCATGTCCGCTGGGGTGATATTTTGGCGACCGTAGGGGATCATATAAAAATTATGTCAGAAGGCAATGTTCAAAGTGGGTATTTCTCATCTGCGATTTCCATTGCTGCAACGATGAGATCGGTTGAAATATAAATATCGGAAGCCGCTACTTTAATTATATAGGGTGAAACTTTTTCAATCAAGCGAGCCTGTTTAGCAGCCAACAAAACACCGAGAGAACCAATCGTGTTAATATTATTGATTTTGGCTACTCTACGCCCACGCTTGTCGTCGATCAACAGTCTGTCAGCCGAACACTGCTTGTATAAAACCATGGCTTCTGTTTCGCCAAGGTCAGAAAAACCATCCAGCAAAATTGAACTACTAAGATCAATTTTCTTAACTTTATTTTTCAGATACTCTTTTAATTGCCTCGCTTCCGGTTTGTCATCTACAACTGCCTCAAAATACACTGCTTCAGGGACAATCACTGTGCCGAATAGCTCATCCAGCAAATGCAAACCATTGCATGTTGCCAATGCCACCAAAGCCGAGCAGTCAGCGATCAGAATCATGCTTGCCTCATGGATTCGATCTCCTGCAGAAGTTCTTCCTTTGTTATATCAATGACCGGTATCTGGTTTTCCTTGCATGCCTTAATGAAGTCATAAATAGTGATTCCTGCCAATTGGGCTGCTTTGGACAATGTAACTCGCTCCGCCTTGAAAAGCATGAGTGAATAACTAATCCGCATTTCCTGTTCGATCACACGTACCGTTTGCATTTCGACAAAATCACTGGGCAGGTTGATAGCTATTTGCATGATTGCACCTCAATTAAGAAAAAATAAACCAGCGCGTCGGCGGTATTTGCTTTAATTCGTTCAGAACGTGACAGGCTCGGTTATAAGTTGGTATTGCGATGGTGAGTAGATGCAGCATTTCTCACACCTTCAAACCAAGCTCTATATCAAGATGTTCTTGAATCAATTTACGAATGTGTTCCACGTTGAGAAAATCCGGATTGGTTCCGCTGTTGTAGGCATAACCCTGCGGAACAGGTTGACCGCCATAAGCCTTGCAATAGCTTTCAACCGAATGCGCCCCGGCCGTGGGCAGGATGGCGAAGTAGTTGCCGAGGTCCACGGTATTAAAACTGTCGCTGGAAGTGATCATTTCCTCATGGATTTTTTCGCCGGGGCGGATGCCGACGATGGGATATTCGCACTCCGGGCCGATGGCTTTCGCCACGTCGGTGATGTGATAGCTGGGGATTTTCGGCACAAAAATCTCGCCGCCCTTGGCATTTTCCAACGTCCACAATACCATGTCCACGCCTTCTTGCAAGCCGATGTTGAAGCGGGTCATGGCGGGGTCGGTGATCGGCAACACCCCGGTCTTGCGGCGTTCCAGAAAGAACGGGATCACCGAGCCACGGCTGCCCATGACATTGCCATAGCGCACCACGCTGAAAAACAGATCGCGATGCCCCTTGATGTTGTTGGCTGCGGTGAACAGCTTGTCCGAACAGAGCTTGGTGGCCCCATACAGGTTGATGGGCGCTGCGGCCTTGTCGGTGGACAAGGCCACTACACGCTTGACACCCGTGTCCAGACAGGCTTCGACGACATTCTGCGCGCCCAAGACGTTGGTTTTGATAAATTCGAAGGGGTTGTATTCGGCAGTCGGCACTTGTTTCAGCGCGGCGGCATGGATGACGGTGTCTATGCCTTCCAAGGCACGGCGTAGACGGTCGGCATCGCGGACATCGCCGATGAAGTAGCGCAAGGCCGGATAGTGCGCTTCGGTGAACTGTTGCGACATCTCGAACTGTTTGAGTTCGTCGCGGCTGTAGATGACCAGACGCTTGATGCTTGGGCAACGCTCCAGCACGGTTTTGACGAAGGCTTTGCCGAAGGAGCCGGTGCCGCCGGTGATGAGTATGGATTTATCCTTAAACATTGGCTGTCACACTGTTAATGGTTTTGGGCGCGGGATGCGCGAGATTTTTTTTCTGGATCAATTCCTGATAAGTGCCTTCACGCCACAGTGTTCCGTTTTTGAGTTCAAAAATACAGTCGCAACTGTTGAGCGTGGAAACCCGATGGGCAATCATCAATACGGTGATGTCTTTCCCCAGTGAATCAATCGCCTGGATGACGGCTTTTTCTGTTGCGTCATCCAATGCGCTGGTTGCTTCGTCCATAACCAAAATGTCTGCTTGCTTGTAAAGGGCGCGGGCCAAGCCTATGCGTTGGCATTGCCCGCCCGATAGCCGCACCCCGCGTTCGCCCACTTCGGTTTGGTATTGCGCGGGCAATGTTTCAATGAAACTTGCAAGCTGGGCTTTTTGGGCCGCTTCCCGTACCCGCTGCTGGTCGATCTGGCTCGGGTCCACGCCAAAGGCGATGTTTTCCGCTATTGTAGCATCAGCCAAGTAGATCGACTGCGGAACGTGGGCAATGCAAGCCTGCCAGGCGCGACGATTGGCGCTGGTGAGCGGCACACCATCAATCTTGATGCTGCCGCTGGTCGGTTCCAATAGGCCCATTATAAGGTCAACCAAGGTGGTTTTGCCACTCCCGGTCTTGCCAATGAAGCCGACCCGGCTGCCACGCGGGATGTTTAGGCTCAATTGCCGGGTGACATCCGGGGTGTCTTTGCGGTAGCGAAAGCCCAGCTTGTGCAGATTGATGCCATGCGCCAGTTGCAGCGGGTCGCTAGGTGCGATTTGAGCATATTCTTTGGGGATGGGCTGGTCGAGCAACTCGACCACATCGTGCAACAGGGCACGGCTGCCGCTTAACTGCGCCCACCCGGTGAAGATCAATTGCATTTGCGGCATGAGCTTTTGTGCGCCTATCGCCAATGCACCCAAAGCTGGAAGCGCGGCGGACAATCCACCCGCCCTTAAGCTTAACCAATAGGATAATATGGCAATCAACACCATGGCGATGCATTCGATCAGATAGCGCGGCACCAGGCTAATAAAACTATTGGACGCTTGTGCGCTACGTTGGGAGGCGTCCAGCTTCCAATAGCGATTGATGAAAATTTCCTGTGTCCCGTCAATCAGGATATCCCGAATGCCGCCCAAACCCTCTTGGATGGCTTGCATCCGTTTTGTTTCGTTGTCAGCACATATTTTGCCGTTGGCATGTAACCGGCGGCGGGTGACGATGCTGACCACAATGTAAATTAGCGCAAACCCCGGCCCGGCCACGAGTGCGGTGAGCGGGTCAATGTACACCAATGCACCAAGAATGGATAAAGAAAGCACGAGCGAGATGATGGTCTGGACCAGAGGGTTGATGACACTTGAAACAACCGACTGGACTTTGCCAATGCCGGCAATGATTTCGCTGGTGTTGCGCGATAGGTGGAAGCTGAAGGGTTGGTATAGCATCCGGCGGAAAATTTGCACACTCAGATCGACACCCAAGCCAAAGGAAAATTTGAAGCTGACCCAAGACAGAAGGATGCGTATGACTGCTGCAAAGATGGCAACACTGGCAAACAAAACCGTGACAGGAAGGAGAATGCTTTCGGTGGGGTTCCACCCTAGCATGACGAATGATTCACCCAACAGGGGGTATTTAGTCGCTAAAGCTGGTTCTGTCAGCAAACTCAGAAAGGGAAGCACTGCGCCCAAAGTTGCCAATTCGGCCACTGTGCTGAGGAGCATGATGACTAACAGCCCGGCAAGCTGCCAGCGTCTCCGTCTGGAAAAATGAGACAGCAGACGTGGGAGCCCGCCTAAGTTATGCATAATCAACTATGGAGCAAGGGACGATTGTCCAAAATAGGCTTTTGCTCATCTTCAGGCAGTTTAATGAAACTGAGTTTTTCTTCTGTTCCATTATCTCATGGACAATTCTGATCAGCTTCATGGTCTTCCAAGCATACAGCGTTTTTAATGTCGATTGATTACTTTGTTTATCGTTGGCGGCAAAGGGTTGCCGCCCTACGGCCCTTATTCCGCAGTAGGTCGGCAACCCTTTGCCGACATTGGCGTAAATAAATAAGTAACTAATAGAGATAGAAAACGCTGTAATGTAAGTAAGTTCATTTGCATAAATAGTATAATATGAATTGATAATCAAAAATCTGGTATTGAAAATGAAAAGCATAAAATTTGTTCCAGAACTTACCGAACAGCAAATAGTGAACCTGAAGACGCTGGAGAATGGCGACTGGCCGGGGCGTGTCAGGAAGCGGGCGGAGGCCATTTTGCTGAGCGGCCGGGGATACACGATTGACGAGATTGGCGCGATCACGGGGTTCCACCGGAACACGGTGTCGCGCTGGCAGGACCAATGGGCGGAGCGCGGGGTTGACGGGATACGTCAAAGCAAGCTTTGACGCTCCAGCCTAGGTCAATGCGTAACATCAATTATCCTAAAAACGGCAGGTGGAACGACTAAAACGCCGTTCGTGCTGATGTATATAAGCATGACCGGCGTTTCAGTCGTTCACCCATTGGGTGAGTTTTCCAACCCCCCCCTTCTATACATCAGGGTGAACGGGCTTTGGGGACACTCAACTGCCGTTTTTAGGATTATACCGGCTGAGGCGGATCAACGGGTGGAAAATAAAGGCTGGTGTTCGGCAAGAGGCAATTAACCCGGACCTTTGGCGGGAAGCCCCATCGTAAACACTGGCCGCAACACGCCCTTGATGCCGGTTTGCTCCACCGGCCCAAAGTAACGCCCGTCAAACGATTTTGGGCTGTAGTCGGACATCAGCAGCACTTGTACCGTGCTTAGTATGCAAAAGGTTTCGCGGAAATGCAAGGGCTTTCCCTCCGTGCAGCAATTCTCATTTTGACGAAGTTACCCGGTTTCCGGCTTCGGGGGTGGCGGTTTCTTGAAGCTTTCCAGCATGAAATCCATCAAGGCATCCCAACTGTCGAAGCACAGGTAGCTGGTTAGGGTTTTGATGTCGTTGA
>CAIODU010000102.1 GCA_903857165.1 uncultured Methylococcaceae bacterium
ATAGGCGTGAAACCGTCGGATGCGGCCATCGTGCAAACGATTATTGCCATGGGTGGAAGCTTGGGGCTGGAAGTCATTGCCGAGGGCGTTGAGACTGAAGCGCAACGCGCTTTCCTGGAACGGCATGGCTGTAAAATTTATCAAGGGTATCTGTTCGGCAAACCAATGCCGCTGGCGGAGTTTGAAAGGGTTTTGACCCAAGTATTGCCGGTATAAGTCAAGCCTAGTGTGGGAGCCGCGCCCTCGCGGCGATTGGGTTCGAGGGGCCATGTTCCCCGCCTGTCCTATCGCCGCGAGGGCGCGGCTCCCAAAAATCCATATGCCGCCAATCTCCTTAACTTAATGGCAGTTGGGCTACGCGAGGGGGCTTATAAAAGCAAGGCAAACTCGGCCATGTCCGGCTGCGCGGGCCTGTCTTTTTCAGGCAAATCGGCAAGGAGGGTGAAATCTTCAAACCCGAAACCGGGCCCTACCGTGCAGCCGGCCAGCGTATAAACGCACAAGGGCCGCGCCGCTTGCCACCAACCTGCCGAGACGGCGTAAGCGGGCGAGCCTCCCTGCTGCAACGGCCCGAGTCGATGCGAAAAAGGACGCGAACCGTCCGGGGCGAAGCTTAATAATTCCAGCGCATCGCCTTCGTAATAATGCCAAGCTTCGTCGGCCAAGACACTATGCCAGCGGCTGCGATCCCCCTCCGTAAACAGATAATAAATCGACTTAAACTACTTGAGCAACTAACGCCTCAGCAATTCGTGCAGCAAGTTTAGTTGTCTGGACTTTCTCAACAGAATCGTTACTAAGACGTGCAAACCACTCGTCTCCGTTTCCTGCGTGCGATGTAATTTCCATGGCATACGGTGAATTTTGCCCATCTGCAATCCATTTGGGGAATCCTTCAGGGTTTTTTCTAGACCAGTACAAAGATGGTCCACCTTCCCTATCTAGCTTTTGATAAATGAGAGAACTACGATGACCAATCCAAGCGAGCTTCTCAAGCCTAGATAGTCCGGGAATTTCGATGCGAACAATAAATGCCCAACTGAGTGGGACGCTGTGACCAACACATACCTCGATATAGTCATCAAGATCAAGCGTGTTTTGATAAATACTAACTATGCATGTCCCTCCGACTGATTCTAGCGTCTGCGTTATGCGATGTTCTATGATTGTTGCTAATAGAATGACACTGGTTTCCCAGATTTTTAGTTGCTTTTCTTGCAGCACAATAATCCGTTGTTGAACCGGGTCATAGCCTTGTCGCCGCTTTGCTGACTGTTCAAGACCAATTAGACCGCCTTCAATCCGATCAAAGACAAGTTCCATAAATGATCTAATGTCACCCGCCTCATCCGACTCAGCGAGTGCTTCGATGTAGCGCTCACGCTCTTTCTTTTTAATAATTATGGGGGGATATCCGGCACGGATTAGCTCAAGATTACCGATGGCCCTCGATATTCGACCATTACCGTCGATATAAGGATGAATATGTGTTAGCCAAGCTTGCAGGATGGTTGACCGAATTGGCGCAGACAAATTCCTATTATCTAATGACCAAGTTTCCCAGTCGGTCATCATTGCCATGATCTGCTCCCAAGTCTTTGGAGGGGTGTGTCTTGCTCCACGAATTGTTACACGCTCTCGTCGAAAGATGCCC
Organism: uncultured Methylococcaceae bacterium; assembly: GCA_903857165.1. Taxonomy (GTDB): domain Bacteria; phylum Pseudomonadota; class Gammaproteobacteria; order Methylococcales; family Methylococcaceae; genus Methylumidiphilus. Next base: position 1,655 of record CAIODU010000102.1, read on the forward strand.
GCTCCCGGACGATCACCAAGGAGCAATGAATGCACCTCGTGTAATTGTTGAATATTGGTTGGATTATCCCTATCACGCGATAAATCAGTAATCCTGGCAAGCGCATGATCAAGTGCGATGGCATCTCGCTGAAAGGCGGGGTCATGCCCTGTGATGGTCACACCTTTAAGGACGGCGAGTTCCGTCTCTCCAACAGATAGCGTACTTCCTTCAAGTGCGTTGGATTCAGCAACTTGCTCGAAGCGTTTCTCGCCGTAATAATCTCTGACTGTTTGCTCCGTAAGCGTACCGTTCCGTCTAAGCAGCGATACGCGCTCTTCAATGGCATCTAGGCGCTTTCTCACCTGTTCCAAAGAAATGTTGTCAAGTAGGTAGGGTGTGCCCTCTAAGTTGAACATGTGCAATTCCTAGACTGAAAAGATCGCTTGACTAGATTTTATTGAAGGTGTTTCGCGCAGTTTGGTCGAACTTCAAATTATCTTCCCAAAACCTTCAGCTTCCTATCCCAATCCAGCGAAGTTTTCACAATAAACTCCAGATCGTCATATTTAGGCGTCCAGTCTAGGGTGCGATGGATTTTATCCACGGCGGCGACCAGCGCGGGCGGGTCCCCGGCACGGCGGGGATGCTGTTCAATCTTGATGGGGCTGCCATTGACACGGTTTACCGCATCTATCACTTCCCGCACGCTGAAGCCATGGCCATAACCGCAGTTGAGCAGGGTTGACTCGCCACCTTTGCGCAGATAATCCAATGCCTGAATATGGGCATCGGCAAGATCGCTGACATGGATGTAGTCGCGCACGCCGGTGCCGTCCGGGGTTGGATAGTCGTCGCCAAAAACGAGCAGCTTTTCGCGTTTACCCACTGCCACCTCTGCCGCCACTTTGATGAGCAGGGTGGCGTTACGGGTGGACTGGCCAATCCGGCCTTCCGGGTCACTGCCAGCGACATTGAAATAGCGCAGGATGACATGGCGAAGCGGGGAGGCGGCGGACAAGTCGCGCAGCATCATTTCGCTCATCAGCTTGGACGTCCCATAAGGGTTGATGGGCGCGGTGGGGGTGTCTTCCGAACAAACAGTGTCTTGCGGAATGCCATAGGCGGCGGCGGTGGAGGAAAAAATAAAATGGCTGACCCCCGCTTGCTGGCAGCATTGCAGCAGGTTGCGGGTATTGCAGGTGTTGTTGCCATAATATTTGAGCGGGTTCTCCACCGATTCCGGCACGATGGTGTGGGCTGCGAAGTGAATGACGGATTCAATGTCCTGTTGGTTGAGGAGTTTGGCGACCAGACCGGCATCACCCGTGTCCCCTTCGACGAATTCACCAAACAAGACCGCCTCGCGGAAGCCCGTGCTCAAATTGTCAAGTATGGTGAGTTTTTCACCCCTTGCCCCCAATAGTTTGACGACATGGCTACCAATGTAGCCGGCACCGCCAGTCACTAGGATGCCTCGTTTTGACATGTGCTTCTCCTATAAACTCGTGAGTTGGAAAAACTCTAAAAAGGGTTCGATTTCAACGCTGTCCCCCGGTTTTACCCCCGCGTTGCCCGCGCCTAGGACAATCAAGCAATTCGCCCGGCTCATGCCCAGCAATTGATGCGAACCTTGCCCGGCCAACCCAATGACAGTAAAGCCCCCTTCACCGTCCGCTTCGAATTGGCCGCGTTGGAATTCCATCCTCCCCGGTGCTTTTTTTAATTGTGAGCGGCAAATGGCCCGTAAGCGCAAGGGGGGACGGGCTTGGGCGCCGATCATTCGCAGCAGTGCCGGCCGGACCAACAGCCGGAAAGTGACCATGACCGCGACCGGATTGCCAGGCAAACCGAAGAACCAGGCTGGCCCGATGCGCCCGAATGCGAAGGGTTTGCCTGGCTTGACCGCAACCTTCCAGAACTCAACCCGGCCTAGCTCGGCGAGGGCTGAGGTGACGAAATCGGCATCGCCGACGGAAACCCCGCCCGTGCTGATGATGACATCCGCTTGCTGCGAGGCATCGAGTAAAGCTTGTTTGACCGCTGCCGCATCGTCGGGAACAACCCCCCTGTCAAGGGCTGCAATGGCCGGGTCGTCCAGCAGCCCGTGAAGTAAATAGCGGTTGCTGTCGTGGATTTGCCCAAAATCCAGAGGCTCTTCGACGGGGCGCAATTCGTCGCCAGTGGAGAAAAAGGCCACACGGAGTCTGCGGGTGACGGTTGCCTTGGCGAACCCGGCTGATGCCAAAACCCCCAAGTCGGCTGCTTGCAACACTTTGCCCTGTTCCAGCAAACATTCCCCGCGACGGATTTCATCACCGGCAGGGCGGACATTTGCCAGTGCCGTAACTGTTTTGGCCAGGCGAATGTTGTCCGTTTCCCGAATCACATCCTCCTGCATGATGACCGTATCCGCTCCAGTGGGAATGGCCGCGCCGGTGAATATACGCACACATTCCCTTGGGCCTGGCACACCGTCGTAGGGTTTGCCGGCAAACGATGTGCCGATGACGGTAAGCGAGGCATCCGCATGGTTTGAGATGCCTGCATGGTGGAGTGCATAGCCGTCCATTGCGGAATTGGGGAAGGGGGGCAGATCAAACGGTGCGGTGAGGCTTTCCGCCAGGACACGGCCACGGGCTTGCTTAAGCGGGACGTCTTCAACGTCTGACAGGGGCGGAACGCACTCGCGGATGCGGGCTTGGGCCTCCTCCAACGTTAAAGAATTTGCAGGTTCAGCACATCGGTCTGGACATTCCATGGCGGTGCAAGAAATCAAGGATGAAGTCGGAAATGGGCTTGGGGGAGTTGATGTCGAACTGCGGTATTCCGGGTTCGTCCGGCAATATCCCGTCAGTGGCGATGGCAATGATGGATGGGTCCGCAGGAAATAACAAGGGTTTGCCTAGGGATGGCCGATGCAGTTCGATCTTTGGGAAACGCTCCAACTTGAAACCTTCCACCAAGATGATGTCTACGCCAGATTGGTCAAAAAAAGACAGTTCCTCCGCCAGACTGCGTTCGCGGACGGCATCGTGTTCGGTGATGATGGCGCGGCGATGGGATGAGGAAAGCATCACCGGGCTGGCCCCTGCCATGCGCAATTCATAGCTGTCCTTGCCGGGCTTGTCGATTTCAAAGTCATGGTGGCTTTTTTTGATCAGCCCCACCCGCAACCCCTTTTTTTTCAGCAGGGGTATGATTTGTTTTAGCAGGGTGGTTTTGCCTGTCCCGCTGTAGCCCGCAAGGCCAAGCACATTCGCATCCATAGGGTTCATGAAATCGAGTAATACTCTTTATACCATTCCACAAAGCGGGCGATGCCGGTTTCAATGGGGGTTTTCGGCGCGTAACCCACATCATTCATCAGGGCATCCACATCGGCGAAGGTGTCCGGCACGTCGCCTTGCTGCATGGGGAGGAAATTCTTTTCAGCGGTTTTGCCAAGACACTCCTCAAGCACTTCAATGAAGCGCATGAGTTCGACCGGTTGATTGTTGCCGATATTATAGATCCGATAGGCTGCCTTGCTGGTTGCCGGATCAGGATGATCCCCGCCCCACGCCGGGTTGGGCAAGGCCACATGGTCAAGTGTGCGCACCACGCCTTCGACAATATCGTCGATATAAGTAAAGTCGCGCCTATGCTTGCCGAAATTGAACACGTCTATGGGTTTTCCTTCGAGAATATTCTTGGTGAACATGAAAAGAGCCATGTCCGGCCTGCCCCAAGGCCCATAAACGGTGAAAAATCGTAGCCCTGTTGTCGGCAAGCCAAACAGATGGCTGTAAGTGTGGGCCATTAGCTCGTTGGCTTTTTTGGATGCGGCATATAGGCTTACCGGGTGGTCGACATTGTCATGCACGGAAAACGGCATGGACGTGTTTGCCCCGTAAACCGAACTGCTGGAAGCATAGACAAGATGCTCCACATCAGTGTGGCGGCAGGCTTCCAGTACGTTACAAAAGCCCACTAGGTTGGCATCTATGTAGGCGTGGGGATTGAGCAGGGAATAGCGAACTCCCGCCTGGGCTGCCAAGTTCACCACCCGTAGCGGTTTGTGGTTTGCAAAGACTTTGTTCAGGTTATCCCTGTCCTCCAGTGATATGCGAGCCTCGGTGAATCCGGGGAGGTTTTTTAGGCGCGCAAGGCGAGCCTCTTTCAGGCTTACATCATAGTAATCGTTGAGATTGTCGATGCCGATGACCTCGTCACCCCTCGCCAGCAAAACACGGGCAAGATGGTAGCCGATAAACCCTGCCGTTCCAGTGACCAAAATTTTCATTGCGTTTCTCCTGTCAGGGTTTAGAGATATTCATCAACGCAGTCTTTGGGCAAGACATATTTCACGTCGAAAATCACGCAGTCAGGTTTGCAAACCTCTTTGATCCTTTCCGGCCCCAACAAATTACGGAATGCGTCATGTGCGACAGCGACGACCACAGCGTCGTAATGGCCATGTTTCAGTTCGGTGGCTAGTTTAATGCCGTATTCTTCCAAGGCATCCTTTGGATCGGCCCAAGGGTCGTAAACATCCACATTGGCGTTATAGCTTTTTAGTTCGTCAATTATATCGACAACACGAGTATTACGGATGTCCGGGCAGTTTTCCTTGAAGGTTAATCCAAGAATCAGTACATGAGACTGGCAGACATGGATGCGCTTGCGGTTCATCAGTTTGACCAAGCGTTGAGCCACGTATTCGCCCATGCCATCGTTTATGCGGCGTCCGGCCAGGATGATTTCGGGTTGGTAGCCGATTTCCTGCGCCTTGTGGGTCAAATAGTAGGGGTCAACCCCGATGCAATGACCACCCACCAAGCCGGGGCGGAAAGGCAGGAAATTCCACTTGCTGCCGGCGGCTTCCAGCACTTCCAAGGTGTTCAACCCAAGCTTGTGGAACAGGATGGCCAACTCATTGATCAGTGCGATATTGACATCCCGCTGTGTGTTCTCGATGACCTTGGCCGCCTCCGCAACCTTAATGCTGCTCGCCTTGTGGGTGCCGGCGACAATGATGAGGCGATACAACTCATCGACAAAGTCGGCGATTTCGGGTGTGGAACCGGAAGTGATTTTCTTGATATTGGTGACCCGATGTTCCTTGTCGCCCGGATTGATCCGCTCGGGGCTGTAACCGCAATAGAAGTCCTGATTGTATTTCAAACCGGATTGGGCCTCCAGAATGGGGACGCAGACCTCCTCGGTGGCGCCGGGATAGACCGTTGACTCGTAAACGACGACATCGTCCCGCGACAGGATTTTGCCTACCGACTGACTGGCTTTGACGAGAGGTGTCAGGTCGGGGCGGTTGTATCCGTCGATTGGGGTGGGGACGGTGACAATAAACACGTTGCAGCCTTCCAAATCCATCGGCGTTGCTGTAAACCTGAGCTTTTCAGACAACTGGATTTCTTCTGCCGAGCATTCCAGTGAACGGTCCAACCCCGTTTTCAACTCTTCGATCCGCAGGGTATTGATATCCAATCCAATTGTGGGCAAGTGTTTGCCGAATTCCACGGCAAGGGGCAACCCCACATAGCCTAGGCCAATGATGCCAATCTTTGATGCTGAAAGTGAGCGCATGATGTCCCCTAATGTTCTTGTTCTGCCAAAGCAATGTAAAAAACTGCGATGGCATAGTTTACACCCGATATCGGATGAATGTGGAAGTTTGAAGCATTACGGGTGGCGTGAAGGCTGTCGATCATTCTCAAAACCTGAAGCATCTGGGCAAAACAGGCGATGCATCATGGTCAATTCAAAAACAAAAAAAGCCCCGTTCGATTATAATTGACAGTCAGCCAAGGCCAAGGGGCGGTTTGGCGGGGGCTTAATAATCCTGTTGAGTTCCTTAGGGTAGGACACACATACAGTAACCATGATAAGAATTTTCCGACATTACATTTCCGGCATATATCTCGTTGTTTTTCTGATGGAACTGTGCGTTTTTTCCGCATCATTCTACCTCGGCGACCTGCTGCGTGACTTCAACCGAAATCTGATTTTTTTTATCAGCGATGGGATAGGTGTTCCCTCGCTTGTTTATTGTGTGGTGATGCTGCTCAGTTCGACCGGAATGGGCTTGTACCAGCGTACCCACAGTATCAGCGACGTAGCCTTGCTGTTGCGGATTTTCGCCAGCTTCATTCTCGGATGGGCGATACTTAATCTGCTGTTTTATTTTTTCCCCCAACTCTTCCCTTGGCGGCGCATCATCGCCTACGCCTTAACCATATCTTTTATGGGAATTTTGTCATCGCGTTTTTTGTTCTTTAAATTCGCCGACAAACAGTCGCTTAAGCGGCGCATTCTGGTTCTTGGCGCCGGTTATCGTGGCAACATGATTTGTGAATTCGAAAAGAGGAACCTCCAGAAGGCATTCAGGGTAATCGGGTATGTCCGTATGGGGGATGAACCCATACGCGTGGAATCAGAGCGCATCTTGGAAGTGCGCACAGGCTTGCTTGAATTTGTCAATGCTGAAGACGTTGATGAAATCGTCGCAGCACCTGATGACCGCAGGGGCGGCATCAAGGTCGACGAGATACTGGATTGCAAAATGGCAGGTTTCGGGGTCGAGGACTTGCTTACATTTTTCGAACGCGAGGCAGGGTTGCTTCGGGTGGACAGCCTTCAACCCAGTTGGCTGGTTTTTTCCGACGGGTTTCGCCTTGCGGGAGTTGCGCCGGTTTTCAAACGTTGGTTCGATGTCCTAGTGAGCCTGGCCTTGTTGATCATCGTCTGGCCGGTCATTGTGCTTGCCGGGTTGGCCATTGTTTTAGAAAGCGGTTGGGGGGCTCCGGTGTTGTACCGGCAGGTCCGGGTCGGTTTGAACGGGAAGCTGTTCAAAGTCATCAAATTCCGCAGCATGCGCACGGATGCCGAAAAAGACGGCAAAGCCCAATGGGCGCGAGCAAACGATGATCGGATAACCCGAGTCGGGAAATTCATACGCAAGGTGCGGATTGATGAGTTGCCACAACTAATTAATGTATTAAAAGGTGACATGAGTTTTGTCGGCCCACGCCCTGAGCGCCCTGAATTTGTTGATAAATTTGCGGAAACCATACCTTATTATTCTGATCGCCACAGGGTAAAGCCTGGTATTACTGGATGGGCTCAACTGTGTTATTCTTATGGATCTAGCTTTCAAGATACCATTGAAAAGTTACAATATGATCTGTATTATATAAAAAACTACAGTATGTTCCTTGATATTCTGATTATATTACAAACTATTGAAGTGGTTTTGTGGGGGAAGGGACTTTAGGAGTAACTGTGGGTTTATCTTTAGTTTTGAAATTTGCGCAAATCTAGCGGTTTTGGGAGTGATTCACCCATTTTGCAAATATTTCCATCTGCCATGGCGTTGACATATTACCCCCAATATGGCCGGTTTTCTGTCCTTCTGCTGGCCAGTTGGCGAGGCCATCTGGTCGGTTGCTGGTTGATCGCTGCGTGTAGCATCATGATGCCGCTTTGGCGTGGCGCAATCGCGGCACAAGAACGCTAAGGACTGCGGATGAAGAATTTGACCTGCGTGATATCTTGTTCGAAGCTCTTGAAGCCAGGAAACGTCAAATTCCCGCCCTTAATTTATGATAAAGTGAATCTCCCAGTGGTTGTCCGTGCCAATCGGCATCGGCTTTCTTCCGCTCTTGAGCCAATAATCCACAAGCTTTAATATCGTCTTCAATGCATTTTTTTCGGGGGTAGTGTGAGTAATCTTAGCAAAGTTGTACTGTTAATCCTTCTGGCAGCGGGTCAGGGGCAGGTGATCGGGGCCACAGACGACCCATTGCAATCGGCCCGGACATCGTTGGAAAAGGGCGAGGTTAAGGCTGCGGTCTTGGAGTTGAAGAGTTTGCTGCAGAAGTCGCCGGACAATGCCGAGGCGAGGCTTCTGTTGGGAGAGACTTACCTCAGGCAGGGCGATGGCGCTTCCGCGGCCAAGGAATTGGAGAAGGCCAAGGAATTCAAGCTGCCCAAGGAAAAATGGGTCGTTTCCCTGGCGCAAGCTTATTTATTGAAAAACGACACTAAAACCTTATTGGATCAGTTGCAACCAGACCCCCAGTTACCGGCGCAGATTAACGCCAAATTGCTTGCGTTTCGTGGAATGGCCCAATTGAGTTCAAAGGACGAAGTGGCACAGGCGCAAGACAGCTTCAGTTCGGCCTTGCAGGCCGACCCTAGCTGCGTAGAGGCACTGTTAGGGTTCGCGACCTTGGAAAAATCGCGCAACCAATTGAAAAAAGCTTCCGAGTATGCATCCCAGGCGACTTCCAAGGCCCCCAAAAACTCGAATGCCTGGCTACTGTCAGGTGAAATCAAGCGGCAGGCTTCGGACTTGCCCGGCGCCTTGGAAGCTTTCACCCACGCGATCGATTTACATCCGAATGATGCGAGAGGCCGGCTAGGGCGCGGATCGGTCTATATCGCCATGGGAAACTTGGTGGAGGCGCAAAAGGATATCGACAATGTGCTGAAGACCTCGGGTGAAGTGCCTTTGGCTTTATACTCCCAGGGGGTGATAGACTTTCAATTGCACAAGCTGGATGAAGCAAAAGAAAACCTGACCAAAGTCAGCAGCCTCATGCCCACGCACCTGCCGACACTTTATCTTCTGGGGGCGATAGCCTATCAAAAGAACGAATTGGAGCAGGCGGAGTACTTTCTATCCAAAGTCGTCAATTCGGCTGCCGAAAATCTGCCGGCGGTAAAACTGCTTGCGGCAACTCGTTTGAAGCGAGGCAGCCCTGGCGAAGCGATCAAGCTGCTGAAGCCATTGACGGACAAACATCAAGATGATGCCCAATTGTACGCCATTCTTGGCAGTGCCTATCTGAAAAACAAACAATACGACGAAGGCGTGACTTATCTGGGCCGCGCCGCCGAGATTGCCCCGGACGTGGCGTCGGTCCGCGCCGAATTGGGATTGGGAAAGATTGCCGCCGGGAAGATGGATCAGGGCGTTGACGATCTTAAAACAGCCGTTGGCATCGATCCGCAATTGATAGAGGCGGACGCGACCATTGTGCTGGCCATGATCCAGCAGAAAAAATACGACGACGCCATCGCCGAGGCAACAAAGCTTAAGGCCAAGCGCAAGGACGACCCTTTGGCCGACAACCTTTTGGGCGCGGCTTATATGGCTAAGGGTGATGTCGAACATGCCCGGGAAAGCTGGCAAAATGCGCTGGCGATAAAAGCGGACTACACACCGGCGAGCCTGAATCTGGCCAAAATTGCCATGGGGCAGAATAAACTCGATGAGGCTGTCGAGCAATATGACAAAATACTCAAGAACGATCCCAAAAATCTGTCTGCCTTGGTCGGTTTGGCTCAGATTGCAGAATTGAAAAAAGACTATGCTGGAATGGTGAAGCAGCTTGAGGCAGCCAAACAGAGAAACCCCAAGGATCTGTCGCCGGCCATTATGCTGACTCGCTATTACCTGGCGCAAGGCAAAGGCGTCAAGGCGCTGGAAGTAGCGAACGACGCGATCGGGAACAATCCTGACAATGTCGCCGCCCTGCAAAACCTTGGACAGGCACAAATGGGCGCAAATCAGGCCGTCAACGCAGCCGGAACGTTTAAACAACTGATTGCCAAGTTGCCCGAAAATCCTGAGCTTCACCACCAATTGGCCCAAGCCTTATACAAAATTGGCGACACTGCGGGGGCAGTGAAGGAATGGGATGAGGCGCTGAAAAGGGGGCCGGAATATATTCCCGCCCTGTTGGCGAAAGCTGAACTGGCATTGCAGAATAAGCAGTACGGCGAAGCCATGAAAATCGTCGATTTGATAAAGTCCAAGTTTCCGAAGTCACCGCTAGGCTACCAGTTGGAAGGAGACGTGCAGATGGCCCAAAAACAGACTGAGAAAGCAGTCTCGGCTTATGGAAAAGCCTATGAGTTGGCCCCAACCTCTTATCTGGCCCGCCGGTTATTCGTGGGGCGGCGTGATTTGCACCAAGACCAGGCCGCCTTCGACGGTTTGAAAAATTGGCTTGAAAAGTCAAGCAAGGATGCCGACTCATGGGGCATGCTTGCATCCTCGTTGCAGGAGGCGGGCAAAAATAAAGAGGCTTTGGCGGCCTATGAAAAGGCCTACCAACTACAACCCGACAGTTTGGTGCTGCAAAACAATCTCGCCTGGCTGTATCAAGAGCTGGGTGACAAGAAAGCCCTGGCCTTGGCGGAAAAACTTGCATCCGCCTCCGGCATTGAAAACAAGGTGGAAATCTTGGACACTGTCGGCTGGGTCTTTTTGGAAAATGGGAAAGAGGACAAAGGCTTGGTATTATTGCAGCAGGCTGCGCAGCAAGACCCCCGCAATATTGGCATTCACTTCCACTTGGCTGTGGCCTATGCCAAAACCGGCAAAAAAGAGGAGGCGAAAAAAGAATTGGAACGCTTGCTCAAGGAAAATACTTCATTTCCAGAACGGGCCAAAGCCGAGGAGATGTTGAAAGGATTATAGCGATGTAGGACATTCTTGTACCGTGCGGGCGGTGTTGCCAAAAACCATCCGCAAGGGGATTAAGGCGTGTCTTGTAGCATCGTGGCTGGGGAGTTGATAGAATTCAGTGTAGGCGTAAGTTTTGACGCCACCCCCCTTGAACCGAAGAATTTCTAAATATCCCCGAGCATATGGCAAAGTTGAGCGACAGCGACAATCTGCATCAGCATATTTCAAAGCAATACGACCATGAGTTGATCGATATCCGTAGCCGTGTCCTGTCTTTGGGTGGATTGGTCGAAGAGCAGATCGAGGCGGCGGTCAAGGCTTTGGTCGATGGCGATGTGGAGTTGGCACAGCGTGTCATTGAAGACGATGGCAAGGTCAACTCCATGGAGGTCTCGATTGACGGAGAATGTACGCAAATTTTGGCGCTAAGACAGCCAAGCGCCCGCGATTTGCGCTTGGTGGTGGTTGTCATCAAGACTATCATCGATCTTGAACGCATTGGCGATGAAGCCAAAAGGATCGCGCGCCACGCCATTGATTTGAAATCCAACTCGGCAAGGGAAAGTCAGTTGACGGAACTCGAACGACTGGCCAAGCATGTCCGCGGTTTGTTGCGTGCCGCCTTGGACGCATTCGCACGCATGGATGTGGATGCCGCCTTGAAGGTGGTTCAAGACGACAAATTGGTTGATAGGGAGTATGAAAGCATTATGCGCCAACAGATTTCAAATATGATGGAAGACCCGCAATCGACCCCGGTATGTTTAGATATTATGTGGATGTCACGCTCCTTGGAACGCATCGGTGATCGTTCTTGCAATATCTGCGAATATGTCATTTATTATGCGAAGGGGAAAAATATCCGCCATATCAGCATCGAGCAGGTCGAGAAGGATCTACAAGTTGAATAGTATCGGACGTGTTGCATTTATTCTCGTGGCGTTGCTGTTATCGCCTTTGGTTTGGCCGGATTCCTCTTTCGTGGTTGAGGGTATCCGTGTCGATGGCTTGCAGCGTATTTCGGCGGGTACGGTGTTCAATTATCTGCCGCTTAAAGTGGGCGACACTTTCGTGCCTGAAGAATCAGCCGCCATCATCAAAGCGCTGTTTAAAACGAATTTCTTCAAGGATGTCCGGTTGGGGCGGGATGGCAATGTTTTGGTGGTGACGGTGGAGGAACGGCCCATCATTTACAGCGTCAAGATAGAAGGCAACAAAGACATCAGTTCTGAGGATCTGAACAAGGCTTTAAAAAACGTGGGATTGGCAGAAAGCCGGGTATTTGACCGGCAGATTCTGGACAGGGTCGAGCAGGAACTTCGCCGGCAATATTACAGCCGTGGAAAATACGGTTTGAAAATCGACACCGAAGTGAAGGAAATGTCCCGGAACCGAGTGTCAGTCACCTTAAAAATCGCCGAAGGCAAAGTCGCCAAGATCAGGCAGATTAATATAGTCGGCAACAAAGCCTTCGAGGATGACGATTTGTCGAAGGGATTCGAGTTGGGGACAACGAATTTATTGTCTTTCTACACCAAAAACGATCAATATTCCAAGCAAAAGCTTTCTGCCGACTTGGAGAGGCTCCGCTCCCATTATATGGACCGGGGTTACATTAGCTTCGATATTGACTCCACCCAAGTCTCCATCACCCCGGACAAGAAGGAAATCTACATAGCCATCAATGTCAAGGAGGGCGAGATATTTAGCGTCGACCAAGTAAAATTGACCGGGAAAACCATTGTCCCGCCCGAAGAGTTGACCCCTTTGGTGCAAATCGGCCCGGGTGACATCTTCTCCCGCAAGTCGGCGACCGAGACCTCCAAGGCCATTTCCGACCGTCTCGGTGACGAAGGCTATATTTTTGCCAACGTCAACATGGTTCCCGATATCAACGCGGCCAACAAGACGGTGAACATCACCTTTTTTGTCGATCCGGGCAAGCAAGTGTATGTGCGGCGCATCAATATGCAAGGCAACACCAAGACCCGTGACGAAGTGTTGCGTAGGGAAATGCGGCAGATGGAAGCGGCTTGGGCTTCCACCACCAAGATTGAACGCTCAAAAACCCGTCTTGAGCGGTTGGGCTACTTTCAGGATGTCAACGTGGAAACGCCGGCCGTGCCGGGTACCGCCGACCAGATTGATGTCAACTACACGGTGACCGAAAAGGCTTCGGGAAACCTCATGGCCGGCGTGGGGTATTCGCAGGTGCAGGGCATCATCTTCAACGCCAGTGTGACCCAAGACAACATTTTTGGCTCGGGCAAAAGGGTGAACTTCACGTTCAACAACAGTTCCGTCAACACCATCTACAACCTTGGTTATAACAATCCTTACTTCACCTTGGACGGGATTAGCAGCGGCTGGAACGTCAGCTACCGCGCCACCAATGCATTCCAGGCTAACCTCGCCAACTATTCCAGCGATGTCTTTTCGGTCGGGCCTAACTGGGGTTTTCCGATCAGCGAGTACAGCAGTTTCCGCTTTAATATGGATTATGAGCACACACGGTTGAAAACTGCCATCAATTCGGGGTATTGCACATTTCCCAACACGACGTACATAGTGACAGTATATCCTTCCACCGATCTCGATAATCCGTGTAAGGCTAACGGACTCGATGGCATCTATACCGCAACCTCATATGCGAGTTCAGAAAATATCCAAAAATTCGTGAAGGGTGTAAAAATACCAATAGTGGTGAATGGTAAAACAATTGACTATCCGATAGTGAAAGGCAATGGAGATACTTACAATACCTTCTCGGTGGGTGCGGGGTTCGTCCATGACACATTGAACCGTGCGGTCTTCGCGACCAAGGGCGGTTCGCAGAGCATTTCCATATTGGGCACCATGCCGTTCAGCACCCTGACTTATTACAAAGCCAGTATCAATGCCGTGCAATATTTCCCCATCGCCAAGGATCTTACCTTGCTGCTGAAGGGCGATGTTGCCTATGGCAATGGTTATGGTTCCACCAGCGGGTTGCCGTTTTTCGAGAATTATTATGCTGGCGGGCCTTTGTCGGTGCGCGGCTTTATGGCCAATACTCTAGGTCCCAGGGCTATTCCTTCGGCCCAGGCGCTTCTGGCCGGCCAAACGCCGCGCCCATTCGGCGGATCGAGCAAACTGGTCGGCACGGCGGAGTTGCTGTTTCCAGTCCCTTTCATGTCGGAAAACAAGAGTGTGCGGCTAGGGGTGTTTTTCGATGTCGGCAATGTTTTCGATGGCACTCCCGACCTTGGGCAATTGCGCTATTCAACCGGCCTTTCTGCCAAATGGCTTTCGCCTTTTGGTGCGCTGACGTTCAGTGTCGCCCAGCCGCTCAACGCCAAGAAGGACGAATGTTATGGGTACCTACAAGACCCAGCGACTTTAAAAGACTCAGAGATTTGTATCCCTGGAGCCGTGGTGTCCGATCAAGTGCAGCGCTTCCAATTTTCCTTCGGACAGGGTTTTTGATGGCTGCAATGCCAATCGAGGGGTAATTTCTCGTTCGATGAGCTTGATTCTTGTATAATGTCCGAACCGGACAAGCCGTGACCGGGTTGGTCACGCTTTTGCAGACAGGGTTTTGGCAAATGTCTCACCGGTGTGCGCTAATACTGTCTGAATGTTCAACCTTTTGATTGGGAGTTAATTTTGAATATGTCGAAAATAAGCATGGGGTCTTTGTTGCTAGGGTTTTTACTCGTCATGAATGCGCAAACCGCCAGTGCTGAACCGGCGGCGGATCTTGACTTGGGAACCGCTGTCGGTGGTCGTGGTCAGACTTCAGTGCTTAAGATTGGGATAGTAGAGTACAGGGTCCTTATGGAAAAGGTTGCCCAAAGAGAACAAACCGAAAAAAGATTAGAACGGGAATTCTCGGCGCGTCAAAAAAAGCTCAAAGCCGATTTAGAGGAAATCAACAAGATTAAAGAGCGCTTCGCCAAGGACGAAGGGGTGTTGAGCGAAGATGAAAAAATAAAATTAGGCAAGGAAGGCCAGAAAAGAGTGTTGGATTTCAAAAATGCTGAAAATGAATTCACCCAGGATTTTAATCAGACTCGCAACGAAGAACAGCAGAAGATAATAAAAATAATTCAGGAAGCTGTCTTAGCATTAGCCAAGGAAGAAAACTACGATTTGATCTTGGAAAAGGACTCTGTTCCCTTCTCAAGGGATTCGATCAATCTGACCAGCAAGGTGGCGAGCAAAATTGAAAGCAGTGAAAGCCATTCAAAACCACAAAAAAATAAGCCATAACAAGCTTTCAGCATTTTCGAAGATTCCTAACATTTAAGGAAAAAACCATTGGACATTCAAAAAATAAAGGAATACTTGCCCCACCGCTATCCCTTTCTTCTGGTCGATCGGGTTATTGAATGCGAACCTGGCAAACGCTTGCTGGCCATAAAGAATGTGACCTTTAACGAACCGTTCTTTCAGGGGCATTTCCCGGATCTTCCCATTATGCCCGGCGTTCTAATTATAGAAGCAATGGCCCAGACCACCGGTTTGTTGGCGGGCGAGTCTGCCCCGGATGTTTTGGGAAAGGGCAAAACCTATTACCTAGTGGGTTTGGACAAAGTCCGCTTTAAACGGCCTGTCGTGCCAGGAGACCAACTCAAGCTGGAAGCTTGTTATATCCGCCATAAACGGAATATTTGGCAATTTGAATGTCGCGCCGAAGTCGATGGGGAACTGGTGGCCAGCGCAGAAATCATGTGCGCCGCAGCGGAGCAGAATTCTTGATTCATCCGACAGCAATCATCGACCCTTCGGCCGAGTTGGCGGATGACGTGTGCGTTGGACCATTCAGCTTGGTTGGGCCTAGTGTTCAAATCGACACTGGCACGACCTTGGGTTCCCATGTAGTCATCAAGGGACCGACCTATATCGGTAAGAATAATCGGATTTTCCAGTTCACCTCGCTGGGTGAAGACACTCAGGACATGAAATATAGCGGTGAGCCAACCCGCCTAGAAATAGGGGATCGCAATATTATCCGTGAATATTGCACGATTCACCGGGGTACCGTACAGGATAAATCGCTCACCAAGCTTGGCAGCGACAACCTATTGATGGCCTATACCCATGTCGCCCACGACTGTGTGGTCGGCGATCACATCATCATGGCCAACGCCGCTTCCATTGCGGGGCATGTACTCGTTGAAGATTCTGCCATACTGGGCGGTTTCACCTTGGTCCATCAGTTTTGCAAGATCGGAAAATACAGCTTTTCCGCGATGGGAAGCATCATATCAAGGGATATACCCCCTTATGTGCTGGTCGGCGGACAGCCTACCAAACCCCACGGCATCAACGCGGTCGGCTTGGAAAGGCAGGGGTTCAGTCAGGATGCGATCCGCCAGATCAAAAAAGCCTACAAGATTGTCTATAAATCCGGCCTGAAACTGGAAGCCGCCATTGAGGCTTTGGAAGAGATGGTCGAGGAGACACCGGAGGTCGAGTGCCTGGTCAATTTCCTCAAACAAACCCAACGCAGTATTTTGCGGTGAGAGCGGTGGATTCCGCCCGTGTCTTCATGCAATAGCCGACTTACTGCCGGCATAGACGAAGTGGGGAGGGGCTGCCTGGCGGGTGCGGTGGTTGCGGCTATTGTGATATTGGATCCAGACGCTAGGATTGACGGCATTACCGACTCAAAGAAACTGACCCCGAGACGGCGCGAAGACTTGGCCCGGCAGATAAAGGACAGGTCTGTGGCGTGGGCCATAGGACGGGCCGAACCCGGCGAAATCGACCAGATTAATATTTTGCAAGCTTCGCTGCTGGCAATGTGCAGGGCTTATGATGCCTTGGCGGTTAGGCCGGAGTGGGTAAACGTGGACGGCAACCGATTTCCCCATCTGCCCTGCAATGGAGAAGCCATTGTGGGCGGCGATTTGAGCATCCCCGAAATATCAGCGGCATCCATACTGGCCAAGGTTTGGCGTGATGCGGAAATGGAAATTCTGGATGCGCTTTATCCCGGCTATGGCTTTGCCATGCACAAGGGTTATCCCACGCCTTCACACAAAGCGAAACTCATTGAGTTGGGGGTGACACCCATGCATAGGCGTACTTTTGCCCCGGTATCCAAACTTTTATCCATCATCGACTAATTCACATCGCACTCTATGCAAATTCTAGCCATCAGCATTTCCGAGGTAAGGCGTATCGAATATCAAGGTCGCGAGACTTTGACTGGCATATGCAAGCAAAATATCGACGGTCCCGTCAGTGTAACCAAGGATGGCATGGAGGGCGACTGCCAAGCCGACCATGGAAACCACGGCGGCATTGACAAGGCGGTCTACGCCTATGCAGTGGAAAATTACCGCTTCTGGGAACAGGAACTTGGCAAACAACTTCCCTACGGCCAGTTCGGTGAAAACCTGGCGGTTAGCGGCATGGTGGACGACCTTGTCCATGTCGGCGACATATTCAAAATCGGCCCGGTGGAAGTCCAGGTCACTCAACCGCGTGTGCCTTGTTTCAAGCTGGGCATGAGGATGGAGGATGCCGGGTTCGTCCGGCGCTTCCACCATTCGGGGCGGGTTGGATTTTACCTTCGTGTACTCAAGGAAGGCAGGCTTAGTCCGGGTGACACAATCGAACGGCTCCATGCCGATGCCGGCCAATTGAGCATACGCGATGCCATGCTCGCGCTCGACAAAAACCCCCGCCAGCAAGAAATCATCAGCCTCTCACTGACAATCCCTGCCTTGTCCCAAGCTTGGCGGGAAAGTCTAATGAAGAAACAGAGATGAATCCAGCCATTCCCGCGGCACCGGTCGATGCGCAAGAAATTGCCCGAATTATTCAAGAGGATTTGGGTTCGGGAGACCTTACCGCGTTAATTGTCCCGGAGTCGGCGCAGGCCGAGGCCAGCGTAATCACCCGCGAAGACATGGTGCTCTGCGGTCGCGCGTGGTTTGACGCAGTGTTTGCCCAGATCAACCCCGCAGTGTGCATTGCCTGGTTTGCCGAAGAAGGGGCAGAGGTGGCTGCTGGCGGGTTGTTATGCACACTAGTCGGGCCAGCCCGGGCGCTGTTGACTGGGGAGCGCACGGCGTTGAACCTGCTGCAAACGCTCTCGGCGACCGCCACCCTGTCGCATGCCTACGCTCGTGCAGCGGCAGGCACCGGTCTTACCGTGCTGGATACACGCAAAACTATTCCTGGCCTGCGTCTGGCCGAGAAATACGCAGTACGCTGCGGAGGCTGTGCCAATCATCGTTTTGGCCTGTATGACGGCATCCTCATCAAGGAAAACCATATCTTCGCGGCGGGTTCGATTGCCATGGCCGTCCGCAAGGCGCAGGCATTGAAGGCGAATGTTCCGATAGAAGTGGAAGTGGAAAGCTTGGACGAGTTGAGCCAAGCGCTAGAAGCCGACGCCAACCGCATTTTGCTGGACAATTTTACCCTAGTCATGATGCGCGATGCGGTGAAACTGAACGCGGGCAGGGCCAAGCTGGAAGTGTCCGGCAATGTCGGCTTGGACAATATTAAAGACATCGCCGCCACTGGCGTGGATTATGTCTCCGTCGGCGCACTGACCAAGAATGTGCGGGCGATTGATTTGTCGATGAGAATAACGCTAACAAAATAACCTAATCCCCGTGAGTCGGACGCAAAAAATCGCGCACGGCACAAGGGCTTATTCCAGCCAACCGTCGCCACGAGGCTATTATGAGTGGAATATTTATCAGTTATTCGCGGCTTGATCGCGAATTTGTCGATCGACTAATTGAAGCGTTGGAGCAGAGAGGCTTCGATATATGGGTGGATCGGAAAGACATCGGGGGGGGGAACCGATTGGCGTGCGGCGATCAGCCAAGCGATTCGCACCTGCCCCGCTTTTCTCGTCGTATTGTCGCCCAACTCGTCTGACTCGAAGAAAGTAGTCCAGGAGTTGTCTCTAGCCGACCAGCACGGGTGCCAAATCATCCCACTCATGGCCGAAACCTGCGACATAACTGCCGATATGGATTTGCAGGTGTCCACGTTGCAAAGAATCGATTTTACTCAATGCTCCTTCGACGAAGCATTAAACGAAATCGAATCGGCCTTGACGGAAAAGAAATTGGCCCGCTCAGTGTCTGCCACTAAAACCAACAAGATCAAGAATCAACCACCCCCGCCACCTTCCCTCGCGTCTTTGCTTCCTGGTCACTGGCAGATTCAAATTGCCAATCCGATGACCGGCATGATGGGTCAGATGACCATAGAGCTTAACCACAATGGTACCTTTCAAGGACAACTTTTCGCCCCTACGGGGCAAACCGCCGTTCAGGGGATGTGGCAGATTACACCTCTTAACCAACTTGTATTTCAGGGCCAACAGACCAATGGCTTTCAAACCAACACTCCGCCTTAGGAATTAACCATGCGTTTTCTGGACGTTAAAACCGACTATGCCTTCAAGAAAGTTTTCGGCAGTGCCGAGAGCAAGCCGATCCTCATCAGTTTTCTCAACGCCCTGATTGGCTTTCCCGAGGGTCGTGAAGTGACCGATCTCACCATCGTCGATCCCTATCAAATCCCCATGCTGCAAGGCATGAAGGATACTTATGTGGATGTCAAAGCCACGCTGGCCGATGGAGGGCAAGTCATCGTCGAAATGCAGGTGCTCAACGTCAAGGGCTTCGAGCAGCGCATCCTGTACAACGCCGCCAAGAGTTATTCCCGGCAACTGCGCGAAGGCGAGGACTATACCCTGCTGAACCCAGTCATCGCCTTGACCCTGACCGACTTCACGCTGTTCGAGACGGATGCGCTGTGCAGCCGTTTCCTGTTGCTGGAAAAGGAGCGATTCATTCAATACCGGGACGATATCGAACTGATCTTTTTCGAACTGCCGAAATTCACCAAGGATGAAGCGCAACTGGTGACGATCCAAGACAAATGGCTGTACTTTGTCAAAAATGCCGGGCGTTTGAACCTAGTTCCAAAAGCGCTGGACGAAGTGCCCATCCGGGAAGCGTTCGCAATTGCCAACACCGCAGCATTGTCGCGGGAGGAATTGGAACAGCAGGAACGGCGACATGATTTCATCCGCTTGCAACGCGGTGCGCAGGCAAAGGCATTCGAGGATGGGCAAGCTGCGGGCGAGGCTAAAGTGATACTGGCCGTGGCGCGAAATCTGTTGCCGATGCTGGACGATGAGGCCATCACCGCCGCCACCGGTTTGTCTTTGGAAACGGTGGAGAGGTTGCGGACGGGTGGGTAGGATGTTTTGAGTTACGAAGCGCATCAACCGGCAATGTGGGTGATGAGCATCCTTCGGCAGCACATCCTACATCCCTAAATTAAGCTTCAGCAAGCGTTTGAGGATTTCTTCATCCGGCCATTCCGGGGTGTAGTCTGTCCAGCCATAGGCAACGGCGACGGCCTTGTCCAGCGTCTTGTGGGCGTTGTCCAGCCAGCTTGGGCGTTGGTTGTAGAGGTTGGTCAGGGTGCGCTTTTTCAACTCCGCCTCATGACCGGGCTTGGCGACGGGGCGGGGCGGGAAACCGGCGGCTTTTTCCTCTTCGGTTTGCTCCCAGTCCACCCAGTCTTTTGGATTGAGCCAGTTTTCCCGGTAGGTGTTCAAGGCTTTGGCGGCTTCGGCAATGGCGGGAAAGCGGGTGTCCGGGTCAAAATCCCCCCTCAATACCGTTGAATTAAGGTTTTCTTCGTCGTTCCGGCAGGGAGCGCCGGAACCTAGGCTCCATGGATGGCGCGGACTGGCTGCTTCCCTGCAATCTGGATTCCGGCGGTCCATGCCGGAATGACGGCCTATTTCAACAGCATTGAAATCCCCCTGCCCCCCTTTGAAAAAGGGGGGTTGGGGGGGATTTCCTGGGCAGGGCCGGGGAGCAAGACCCCTTCGGGAAAGGGGAAGGTTTCAAAGGTCGTGGTGGGGGTGTAGCGCGGGTCATTTCCGACTCCCATCCAAGTACATTTCCCTAATGCCCATAGCTCGTGGAATCGTGATTGTAGGATGCCGAAAGTAACATTGTTGGAACGGGCGACGACAATCAGCATTTTGTCGGGTAGAACGGTCGCGGGGATTTGAATGAATATCCTGTGCTTGGAAACATGGGCAGTGGCAATGTAGCGCGGTAATCCCTTAAGTTTACTCCGCATTTCCGGCCTTGGCCTACCATGCCTCCACCAGTTTACTCTGACTATTTTGTCACCATTGGTTTCACGTTCGGGCTTGACATGTCCCACCACATAGTCAAAAGGAACTTCATAAAACATGGCTTCGTCTTCGGGCATGTCCGTGCCGAAGTCGATAATCCACCCGTCACGCGGGCGGCGGGTCAGGTCCAAGCCGTTCCAGCTTGGCTTGACGACATCGCTGTTCGGCTTTCCGTTGATGTTTTGGCATTTCAGCCAAGAGCGGGCCAATTCGCCGGGAATGTCGAACGCCCCAATTTTCTGCGAGCCTTGGAATGACACGCCTTGATTTTCCGCAAGCGTCTTGGCCTGGTTTAAATCAAGGCTCCCTGTACTGCTTCCCTTGGCCGTCAAATCCGCATAAATCTCCCCAACCGGCTTCCCGTCCAGCATCACCGGCAAGCCCTCACCCCACTTGGCAAAACAGATCAGCGACACCCGCACCGCCGCGCCCGTGTGGTCCCACCACGGCAAGTCGCCCCAGGCGTCGAAGATGGCGAGGTTGGCCGTCGGGGGCGAAGTTAAAAGTAGGTTTTCATCACCAGCGAGACCACGCCCGCCAGCAATATGCCTATCATCCGAAAGAATCCGTTCCAAGACTTTTCTGTTCGCCCCGCCGCGTATGCTGTTGGTCGCCACCAGCCCGGCCCGCTGCGCCTTGCCTGTTTCAATCTGCGCCCGTGCCTTCTCAAACCAGTAAGTCACCAAATCCGCCCCGCCCGGTACGCGGTTTTTGAACACGGCCCAGAGTTTGCCTTGGTAGGTTTCGCCCAATTCCCGGAGCAATTTGGACCCGCCCAAAAACGGCGGGTTGCCGATGATTACATCGGCTTTGGGCCATTGGGCTTCCGTGGTAGGTAGGGCGGCATTCACGCCACCTTGCCTAGCGCCTAGGTCGGATGAATCCGGCCCCACACTACCAATCAAGGCATCGCGGTTTTCGATGGTTTCCAGCGGTTTCAAGATGGGGTTGCGGTTCAATTCATAGCCATTCTTGCGCATCCATTGAATTTCACCTATCCAGACGGTGACGCGGGCGAGTTCGGCGGCATAGGGTTCGATTTCCAGCCCCAGCACATTGGACGGTGACACTTCGATGCCGATTTGCCGTTGCAGCCCCATGATCTCCGCATCGGTGTTGGCTTGCTTCTCCAAGTCCTTCAGCGTCTTCAAGGCCAGATAGAGGAAGTTGCCGGATCCGCAAGCCGGGTCAAGTACGCGGAAATTTTTAAGCCGTTCCAGATGGGTTTTGAAAAGGGCATCGGCTTCGTTATATTTTTTGGTGCGTTCGCCTTTGCCTTTGTCTTTGGCCCTCCTGCCCATGAGGGTGGCTATTTCGGCTTTTGCGGCTTCCCATTCCAACCTGAGCGGAATGGTGATCACCGGGTCAATCAGCCGCATGATGGTTATTGCGTCCGTGAAGTGCGCACCCAATTGGCTCCGCTTTGCGGGGTTCAGGCCGCGCTCGAATAGTGTGCCGAAAATGGCCGGTTCGATGGCCCGCCAATCCATCTCAGCGGCGGCGGTCGCCAGTGTGGTGAGGTCGGACTTATCCATCGACGGGACGGCAATGGTGTTGAACAGGCCACCGTTGAAGTGGGCGATGGCATGGTCGCCATAATCGCCGCCTTTGCGCATGGCCTTGAACAATTCGGCCAGCCGGCCACCTGCCCGCGCCGAATCAGTACCCGCATGTTGCAACAAATGGGTAAAAACATTGCCGGGCAGCAAGCCTTCATCCTCGGCATACATGCAAAATAGGCATTGGATCAGGAAATGGGCCACACCCTTTGGCTCTAGGCCACGACCGCCCATGGCTTCGGCGAGGTCGGCGAAGGTGCCGGCGGCTTCCTCGGTGATGGCGGCGGTGGATTTGAGCGGCCTAAGCTTTTCCGTGTCGGTGAACAGCCAGCGCAGGGTTTGCAGGTTTTCCACGAGGCCGATGTCCTGCAACCATATTGTGCGCGGTTCGTCCGGGTAGCCATTGAAAACGGTATGGATTTCGATGCGCTCCCGGTCGCACACCACCAACAACGGCGGGCTTTCCAGATTGTGGGCATAGTCGGTGAGTTGCTTTAAGGCCAATTTCAAGTCCCGACCTGGTTTTTTGTTTTCCCAGCCGAAGCAACCCTTTTTCCACACGTCGGCCCAGCCGTCGCCGCCGCTGGCCTTTTTTGCGCCGTACTCAAATTGGTATTCGCCGGGTTGACGGGGCTTTTCGACACCCAACAGGTCGCAGAGGTCGTCAAAGTGCGCTTGCGCCCCTGCGCGTTCGGTGAGGTCGTTATTTTGCCAGCGAGCGATAAATTCTTGAGAGGTCATGGAGTCCGTTTTCTTTTCAGTTGCCAATACGCTAGTCAAACCGCCTTCAAATTCGCAAAATCCAACACCAGCCATTTGCTGCCCGCGTCGGAAAAGTTGACTTGCACCCGCGCTTGCGCCCCTTCGCCTTCGGCTTGGAGGATGACGCCTTCGCCAAATTTGACATGGGACACGCGCTGGCCGAGCTTGAAACCGCCCGCCTTGCCGGAACCTAGCGAAGTTGAAATCGGCGCTGCTTTGGCGGTAACGGGCCGGGTGACATTGGCCTTCATGCGGATTTCATGAATATGTTCCTTCGGTATCTCGCGCAGGAAGCGTGATTCGCGGGGATAGGTTTCCTTTCCGTAAAGCCTGCGTGATTCGGCATGGGTGAGGTAGAGCTTTTTCTTGGCGCGGGTGATGCCGACATAACACAGTCTGCGCTCTTCTTCCAAGCGTCCGGCTTCCTCCAAGGATTGCAAGGACGGGAACAGCCCTTCTTCCAAACCGACCACGAAAACGAGGTCGAACTCCAAGCCCTTGGCTGAATGCAGAGTCATCAATTGCACACAATCGTCGGAGTCACCGCCCTGTGATTCGCCGGATTCCAAGGCGGCATGGGCCAGGAAGAAGTCGAGTAGGCTTAAGTTTTCGCCTTCCTCTTGCTGCGGGGCTTCAAATTCAAATTGCTTGGCGGCGGTGACTAATTCCTCCAAGTTTTCCACCCGCGCCTCGCCCTTGTCGCTTTTTTCTTGTTTGTAAAAGTCGATCAGGCCGGATTTTTCGACGACAATTTTGACTTGTTCATGCAGCGGCTTGTCCCGGACTGCCGCCGACAGGGTATCGACTAAATTCAGGAATATTGCCAGCAATCCCTTGGCCCTGGCCGGCAATGCACCGCCACGACTGAGTGCCTCGGCGGCAATCCACAACGAACAATCCTCGGCACGGGCCAGTTCGCGTATGGCATCCAAGCTTCTAGCACCGATGCCTCGCGTGGGGGTGTTGATGACCCGCTCGAAAGAACCATCATCGCTACGGTTGGACAGCAAGCGCAAATAAGCCAGCGCATCTTTGATTTCCTGCCGCTCGAAAAAGCGCAAGCCGCCATAGACGCGATAAGAAATACCCATCGCAATCAGCTTTTCTTCAAATTGGCGTGATTGGGCGTTGGATCGGTAGAGGATTGCGGACTCGGTGCGCTTGTTGCCTTCCTGCGCCCATTGCCGGATGCGATCCACGACAAAATAGGCTTCGTCTTGCTCGTTGAATGCGGAGTAGACGGAAATGGAGTCGCCGGGTCCGTCATCAGTCCATAAGTTCTTACCCATCCGGCCTTCATTCTTGGCGATCAAGGCATTGGCGGCGTTGAGAATATGGCCGGTGGAGCGGTAATTCTGTTCCAGCCGGACGATTTGATGGTTGGGGTTGTCCTTTTGGAATTTAAACAGGTTTTCGATTTTGGCCCCGCGCCAGCCATAGATGGACTGGTCGTCGTCGCCGACTACGAATAGATTGTTGCGTTCACGGGTCAGCAGGGTCAGCCAAGCATATTGGATGCTGTTGGTGTCTTGGAATTCATCCACCAACACATGGCGGAAGCGGCGCTGGTAATGGGCCAGTTGGTCGGCGTTGTCGCGCAGGAATTCATGGGCGCGTAGCAGCAATTCGGCAAAATCCACCAAGCCGGATTTGTCGCAGTGTTGTTCGTATACCAGGTAAACCCGCAGCATCTGCCGTTCAAACGGGTCGCTGGCCTCGGGCAAATGACGGGCGCGGCGACCTTCGTCCTTTTGGCCGTTTATCCACCATTGCGCTTGACGCGGCGGCCATTTTTTATCGTCCAGATTCAACTCTTTCATGATCCGCTTGACGAGACGGAATTGGTCGTCGGAATCGAGAATCTGGAAAGTCTCCGGCAAGCCGGCTTCTGTGGCATGGCGACGCAGCAGACGGTGGGCCAGCCCGTGGAAAGTGCCCATCCACATGGCACCGGCGGGGAAGTTGAGCAGGGTTTCGATGCGTCCGCGCATTTCCCTCGCCGCTTTATTGGTGAAGGTGACGGCGAGGATGCTGTTGGGGGAGACTTGCTCCACCTGCATCAACCAAGCAATGCGGTGGACCAGCACCCGGGTTTTGCCGCTACCCGCGCCGGCCAGCACCAGCATGGAGGTGGGTGGGGCAGTGACCGCCGAACGTTGGGCGGGGTTGAGTTTGTCGATGATTGGGGTAATGTCCATCAGGACATTTTACCGCAGTCGCCCAATTATTGCCGAAGGGCATTCGCTCGTTTCGCTCGTTCCCAAGCTCCAGCTTCACTGCCATTAAGTTAACAAAATATCGTCGTTCCGGCATGGACCGCCGGAACCCAGGCTCCTGGGATGGCGCGGGCTTGGGGGCGTCCCTGCAATCTGGATACCGGCGATCCCTGCCGGTATGACGGCTTAACTTAATGGCAGTGACGCTGGAGCGTGGGAACCAGACGAATTGCCGCCCTACCATGGGCATTCCCGTAAATGCCCTAAACATCCCCCAGAACCGCTGCTTCCTCATCGCTCAACAGCCTTGATCGGGTCAGAAACCTCATGCCTTCAGGGGCTTCCAGCGAGAAACCGCCCCCCCGGCCCGGCACCGTGTCGATGATGAGATGGGTGTGCCGCCAATACTCGAATTGCGCGGCACCCATGTAGAATGGACAGCCCTCGATCTCGCCCAGCTTGACATCAGACTGGCCGATTTTGAATTCGCCAAGCGGGTAGCACATGGGTGAACTGCCGTCGCAGCAACCGCCCGATTGATGGAACAACAAATCGCAACCATGCAGCCGCTTGAGCTTGCCGATCAGCCCGGCGGCAGCAGGGGTGCAGGAAACGCGGGTCACGCCCATTGACAATGCTCAGAAAAGTCCCAATGCCTTCGGGCTGTAGCTCACCAGCAGGTTCTTGATCTGCTGGTAATGGTCTAGCATTATCTTGTGGGTTTCGCGCCCGATGCCCGATTGTTTGTAACCGCCGAAGGCGGCATGGGCTGGATAGAGGTTATAGCAATTGGTCCATACCCGTCCGGCTTGGATGCCGCGCCCCATGCGATAGGCAGTGTTCGTGTCGCGGCTCCACACGCCCGCGCCAAGTCCGTACAAAGTGTCGTTGGCAATGGCCAGGGCATCGGCCTGGTCTTTGAACGAGGTCACCGAGACGACCGGCCCGAAGATTTCCTCTTGGAAAATCCGCATCCGGTTGTGCCCGGTGA
Source organism: uncultured Methylococcaceae bacterium (assembly GCA_903857165.1). Classification (GTDB taxonomy): domain Bacteria; phylum Pseudomonadota; class Gammaproteobacteria; order Methylococcales; family Methylococcaceae; genus Methylumidiphilus. The sequence continues at coordinate 27,822 of CAIODU010000102.1, forward strand.
AGATGGTCGGCTCCACATAATAGCCGCCGGCCAAGTCGCCTTCAAATTCGCAGCGTTTGCCCCCTGTCAACAGTTTGGCCCCTTCCTGTTGGCCGATGTCGATGTAGGCGAGGATTTTCTCCAGCTGATCATTGGAAGCTTGTGCGCCCACCATGGTGTCGGTGTCCAAGGGGTGGCCGCGCCGGATGCGCTGCACCCGCTCGACGGCCCGCGCCATGAAGTCGTCGTAGATTGAGGCTTGCACCAGTGCGCGCGACGGACAGGTGCAGACCTCGCCTTGGTTGAGGGCAAACATGGCGAAGCCTTCCATCGCCTTGTCGGCGAAATCGTCGTCCTTGGCCAGCACGTCCTCGAAGAAGATGTTGGGCGATTTGCCGCCCAGTTCCAAGGTCACCGGAATGAGGTTTTCCGAGGCGTATTGCATGATGAGGCGGCCGGTGGTGGTCTCGCCAGTGAAGGCGATCTTGGCGATGCGCCGATTGCTGGCGAGCGGCTTGCCGGCCTCCACACCGAAACCGTTCACCACATTGAGCACACCGGGTGGCAGCAAGTCGCCAATCAACTCCATCAGCACCAAGATGCTGGCGGGGGTTTGTTCCGCCGGCTTCAGCACCACGCAGTTGCCCGCAGCCAAAGCCGGCGCGAGTTTCCATGCGGCCATCGCGATGGGGAAGTTCCACGGGATGATTTGCCCGACCACACCCAAGGGTTCGTGAAAATGGTAGGCAACGGTGTCGTCGTCAATTTCGCTCAAGAAGCCTTCTTGGGCGCGGATGCAGGAAGCGAAATAGCGGAATTGGTCGATGGACAGCGGAATGTCGGCGGCCAGGGTTTCGCGGATCGGCTTGCCGTTGTCCCAAGTCTCGGCCACGGCCAGCATTTCCAAGTTGGCTTCCATGCGGTCGGCGATTTTCAGCAGGATGTTTGCACGGTCGGCGGGCGGCATGCGGCCCCAGGCATCTTTCGCGGCATGGGCCGCATCCAAGGCATTTTCGATGTCCTCGGCACTGGAACGGGCGACCTCGCAGAAGGGGCGGCCATTGATCGGGCAGACATTCTCGAAATAAAGTCCCTTGACGGGTGCCACCCAGGCACCGCCGATGTAATTGTCGTAGCGGGATTTGAAATGAACCTTGCTCTCGGTTTGATTGGGATCAGCGTAACGCATGGGGGTTTCTCCAGATTTGATGAGGGACGGACGGGCCAAGGGAAGGATAAAAGCGGTTAAGGTGATTTTCGAAAGATATCATCCCCCATTGTAGAGCGTCCTTCAGGGCGCTTTGGCGGCCTGAAGGCCACCCTACGGGTAAAGGCATTCTCGTAAATGTCCTAAGGCAATCCTTCACTGTATACGATCTTGTCACAGAAGATAGACCCTTGGAAATAGTTTGTCAACGAAAGATACGTTTTCTAATTAACGGGTTAGAATCATTCCACTATTGCTTCAGCCCCGTACCCCGCTTCAACAACCAAAGCGACCAGAGCAATAAAACCAAAATAAAACCGATGATAATCAGTATGGCCCGTTCCACGCTGACATCGGATACCCCTAGGAATCCATAGCGAAACGCGCTAACCATATAGAGGATGGGGTTGCCCAAGGAAATGATTTTCCACGGGTCAGGCAAAAGATCGACGGAATAAAAAACCCCGCCCAAATACACCAAGGGTGTCAATACAAAGTTGGGGATGATTGATATGTCGTCAAAGCTGTTGGCGAATAAGGCATTCAGAAAGCCGGCTAGGGAAAAAAGGATGGCGGTCAGCAGAAACACCAGGACTACCACTTCGGCATGTGCTATTTTGAGGTTGGTGAATAGGGCAGCGATACCCATCACCACCCCGCCGACTGCCAAACCCCGCGCCACACCGCCGCCGACATAACCGGCCAGCATCATCCAGCCGGGGACCGGGGCAATCAACATTTCCTCGATATTGCGCTGGAATTTGCTGGAATAAAACGATGCCACCACGTTGCCGTAGGCATTGGTAATCACCGACATCAGGATGATGCCAGGCACGATGTAATCCATATAGGCAATGCCGTGCATTTCGCCAATCCGCCCGCCGATCAATTTACCAAAAATCAGAAAATACAATGACGTGGTCACCGCCGAAGGCAGCAGGGTTTGCGGCCAGATGCGGACGAAACGATGGATTTCTTTGTAGAGAATGGTGTGAAAAGCGATAAGTCGCTGCATGGGAATTTAGGGTAGGTTAGGCGGATGTTCGGTCACTCCGGCCATTTTCGACCAGATTCATGAAGAATTGCTCCAGACGGTTGGAGGCGTTGCGCAGGCTCGTCACCTCAATGCCCTGCAAGGACAAGACATCGAACAGGCCATGAATGCCTAATTCGACAGGGACATCCACTGCCAAGGTGCGCGCGTCGATGCGCGACAAGCGATAGCCGGCCAGCGTAGGCAATTTTTCCAATGGCTTACGCAATTCCAAGATGAAGCTGACGTTGTCCAGCTTTCCCAACAGATTGCCCATGGCATTATTTTCGATGATGTCGCCATGGTCAATGATGGCAATGTTGCGGCACAGGTTCTCTGCCTCTTCCAAGTAATGCGTGGTGAGGATGATGGTGGTGCCATCGCGGTTCAATTGGCGGAGATAGTCCCACATGGACCGGCGAATCTCAATGTCCACCCCGGCAGTCGGTTCGTCCAAAATCAACAGGCGAGGGGAATGGGCCAGTGCGCGGGCGATCATCAGCCGCCGCTTCATGCCGCCGGAAAGGAGGCGGGCCGTCTGGTTGCGTTTGTCCCCAAGCCCCAACACCTCCAAGCACTCATCCGCCCGCTTCAGGGCTTGGCTACGGCGTATGCCATAGTAGCCGGCCTGATTGGCGACGATGTATCGCGCCTTCTCAAACTGGTTGAAATTAATTTCCTGCGGCACTAAACCGATGCAGCGTTTGACGGCATCGGGGGCGCGGTCCAAATCGTGCCCGAACACGCTCACCTGACCCGACGTCTTGGTCACCAAGGAGGAAATGATGCCGATGGTGGTGGATTTGCCTGCGCCGTTCGGCCCCAGCAAGGCAAAAAAATCACCTTCTTCCACGTCAAGATTGATGCCATTCAACGCCTTGAATCCGTTTTTGTAGACTTTTGTCAGTTTGCTCAGGGACAGGGCTTTCATTCGCTAGGACTATTGGGGTTGGAGTAGTTAAAATAGCGCAACCATAAGGCTTGGGGCGTTAGTGATTTTACCAGAAATTCCAAGCCGCAAATTTTCTCCCCATTGTAAGGAATCGACCGTGCCGAAACCCTCCACGCCCGAACTCGTCGCTGCCATTGATCTTGGCTCAAATAGTTTTCACATGATCGTCGCCAGTTTGCGCCAAGGAGAATTGGCCGTTGTCGATCGTCTGCGGGAAATAGTGCGCCTTGCCGCCGGTTTGACCCCAGACCGATTCCTGACGGAAGAAGCCCAGCGCAAGGCTATCGATTGCCTGCAACGTTTCGGCCAGCGCCTTCGCGACATGCCGCCGGGCAGCGTCCGCGCCGTCGGCACCAACACCTTGCGGGTCGCCCGCAATTCGGTGCAATTCCTCGAAAAGGCGGAACAGGCACTTGGACACCCCATCGAAATCATTGCCGGCATTGAGGAGGCCCGCCTCATCTATCAAGGCGTGGCCAACAGCCTGACCAATGACGGCAAACGGCGCTTAGTGATGGACATCGGCGGCGGCAGCACCGAATACATCATCGGCGTGGATCAAACACCTTTGCGCAAGGAAAGCCTGCGCATGGGCTGCATATCCATGAGTTTGAACCATTTCAATGACGGAAAAATAACGGCCAAGCGTTTCAAACGTGCCGTCATCGCCGCACAAACCGAGTTGGAGCCGTTTGAAAATGCATTTCGTCACGGTGCTTGGGAACAGGCCGTGGGTGCGTCGGGGACTATGCGCACGGTGGAAAAACTCCTCGTCAGCAATGGCTGGAGCAAAGAAGGCATCACTTTGGACGGGCTCAACCAGTTGATAGACGCCATGTACAGCGCTGGCCATTGCGATAAATTGCAATTGACCGAGCTTTCCAATGACCGCAAACCAATATTGCCAGGCGGTGTTGCCATCATTTATGCCAGTTTCAAGAGCCTGCAAATCCCAAAAATGAAAGTGGCCGACGGGGCACTGCGCGAAGGCTTGATCTATGACTTGCTCGGTCGCATCAACCACGAAGATGTCCGTGACCGCACGGTGACCGCCCTTGCCAGCCGGTTCCATGTGGATCAAGATCAGGCGGCCCGTGTCTGGCAAACCTTGGCGGATTTTTCCCGGCAGGTGTTGCCTTTGGGCGGGGTGGATCGTGAAGATGCGGAACCTTGGTTGGACTGGGCGGCAGCTTTGCACGAAATTGGCATCGACATCGCCCATAGCAATTACCACAGGCATGGTGCCTATGTCATTGAAAACGGCGACCTGCCCGGTTTTTCCCGCCAGGACCAAAAGCTTCTGGCAACTTTGGTGCGGTTTCACCGGCGCAAACTGATCCCAAAGTCATTCAAAGAACTGGTAAAACCTTGGGACATGGCGGCCTTCCCAATGACCTTGCTGTTGCGCCTTGCGGTTTTGCTGCACCGCAGTCGCCAACCCACCGCCTTGCCGTACATCACCTTGGCCATGGCCGAAAACCGGATCATCCTGCGCTTCCCAAAAAACTGGCTCAGCGACCATCCACTCACCGCAGCGGATCTTGAGCAGGAAGCAGGCTATTTGCTGGGGGCGGAAATGGTGCTGGATTATGCGTGATTCCAATTTTAAATTAATAATGAAATATTGTAGGGGCGAATTCATTCGCCCATGGGCGGCTAAAGCCACCCCTACATTAAATCTTTGAAATAGAATTGGAATAACTGAATTTATGAATAATCAGGATATTCGTTGGCGACAACGGTTTGATAATTACCAAAATGCATTGAAAGCACTGACTGAGGCGGTTAATCTTTATCGCCAAAGACCGCTATCCAAGCTTGAAAAGCAAGGGCTAGTCAAAGCGTTTGAGTTCACCCATGAACTCGCTTGGAATGTGATTAAGGATTATTTTGAATATCAGGGTAAAACCTCAATCATGGGTTCGCGTGATGCCACCCGCGAAGCGTTCAATAGGGGGATGATTACCGATGGTGAAAACTGGATGGAAATGATCCGGAGCCGTAATTTAACCTCGCATACTTATAACCAAGAAACCGCTGATGAAATCGTGGAAGACACGGTTAACATCTTTCATAATTTATTTCTGCAACTTGAAAGTAAACTGACGGAACTGGCGAATGTCGAATAACTTGGACAATACAGGTTTGTCAGCCAAGACTATAGACAAGATTCACTCGGTATTTTCGCGTTATCCAAACATTGAGCAAGCCATCCTCTACGGCTCCCGCGCCAAAGGCACATTCCGCAACGGTTCGGATATTGATTTGACCTTACGAGGTAATACTTTAACCCACCGGGAACTTTCAAGGATCGAAAACGAATTGGACGATTTATTATTACCCTACAAGATTGACCTTTCCCTGTTTCGGCAAATCGACAATCCTAATTTAATTGAACATATTGGGCGGGTTGGGGTGGTGTTTTATGAAGGTAATCTGCATCAGGCTTTGAATCAACACGACTGACGCATGCTTATGTCCACGACTCAACCCACTTACGACGACATTTTGCGGCTATTCCAAGAGACTGACCGGAGGCTCAAGGAAATTGCCGATCAATCCGGCGAACGATCCAAGGAGATAGATCGTCAATTCAAGGAAACCGACCGCAAGATCAAGGAAGTTACCGCCAGTATCGGCAGACTGGGCAACCGATTGGGCGACTTCATCGAAGACGCGGTGCGTCCTGCCGCCGTGCGCCTGTTCCGCGAGCGGGGCATCGAGGTTCATGATGTCTTTCAAAACCTAACCGTGCAACGAGGCGAAGAGGGTTTGGAAATCGACTTGATGGTGGTCAACGACAGCGAGGCCGTCGGGGTCGAATGCAAGAGCAACCTGAAGATTGACGATATCAACGAACATTTGGAGCGGCTCGCCAAGTTGAAACGGCTGTCTCCCAAGTATGCCAACGTCAAGCTAATGGGGGCTGTGGCGGCGATGGTGATACCGGAAAACGTGGCGCGTCATGCGGTAGCCAAAGGCTTGTTTGTCATCGGTCAAAGCGGGGATCATTTGGAAATCCGCAATGATTTGGCGTTTGAGCCAGCGGTTTGGTAGGTAATGAAGCGGAACCGTCTTTTCGGGTTCCGCCTCAGATTGGTGGGTCGTGCTGGTTCCCAAGCTCCTGCTTGGGAACCTATGTATTGCAAGCTCATGCTTGGACATTGGTCTTTCCTTAGGAAGCTGGAGTTTCAAAGGACACGTTTCCAAGCTGGAGCTTGGGAACGATCCAACCTGTATTACTTAGATTTACCCAGCTAATCTTGTATTAGTATTGAGGTAAAAATAATTTCGTTTTGCTAGTAATTTAGTACATACTTAAAGGAGAATGTAATTGAAAAACAAATATAATGTCCTGTTTTGTGATGATGAAGAAGCCCAACGCCAAAAGTTTCTAATCTCCCATAACGGATCAGCATTTCATATAACTACAGAAGCCAATATTGATATTCTTCCTTCTAATTTATCCACCATGGAATCTCTACCTGATCTGTTAGTATTGGATCTTTTCCATCCACGTCCATCGGCTGATCCTGTCAAAGCGAAACGTCTCAATGATGAATGCAATAAGACAGTTGAGGAAATCAAAACACTATTAGCCAAAGCAAGAGGACAAATTGATCCGCTTTTTGCTCCTCGGGCTATTGATATGGTTAGAGAAATTCGGAAATATGATAGACTAAAAAATCTCCCCATTTTGCTATATACCCGCTACGGAATAGTTACAGTAAATGACGATGAAATGCGAGAGGCTATTTCAGAAGATGCAAGTTGGATGCTTAAAGGACGTGCGCCAGAAGTAGAGCAACGCATGATGTCAGCTGCTATTTTGAAAAGTAAAAAAAGACAATCGATTTCTGAGCCAACAAAAACAGCCTTATGGTCATCTATATTTTCGGCATTGCTTGGAGCTGTATTAGGTGTAGTTTTTACAAAGTTTTTCTCATAAAGAAATTTGTGCTGGTTCCAATGTTCCAAGCTTGGGATCGAGGATCGTAGATGGGCTGAGCTTTCGAAGCCTATCCATCGTGAACGGTGCGCCTCTTTCGCCGGCACATCTTAGGCACTTGCTTCATATTTTGTAACCCTTTATAAAAATCTGGATATGCCTATCATTTCTTGCTTTTTTGGAATCACCATTCGCATGTATCATGATGACCATCCCCCGCCCCATGTTCATGCCGAATATCAAGGACATGAAGCCTTTGTCGAAATCGACACAGGCACGATAATCAAAGGGCATTTGCCACGCCGAGCAGCCAATATCGTAAGGGAATGGTGTCAGGAACATAAAGATGAACTTCGGCATAACTGGATACTCGCCACACAATTTGAACCACTTGAACGCATACCCGGAGCCGACAATGATTAAGCTCATCCAAGCCACCCCTCAATCTGCTTTTCGATTGAGGCTGGTTTTCTCGGATCATTCTTGGGGCGAACTGGATTTCAAACCAACTTTGCAACGTACCGGAAGTCTGCTAGAACCTTTACGCGATCCAGTTTATTTTGCCCGTTGTTTTATCGAAATGGGCGCGTTATGTTGGCCGAATGGATTGGAGTTAGGGGCCGAGTCCTTGAGACAAAAGCTGGTTAATAGCGATGCGCTCAACGAGCCGGGGCGTGAGGCTGCTTGAAGCCGGCTCAGTCTCATCTTTGTGCTGGTTCCCACGCTCCAGCGTCAAAGCCATTAACTTAAGACGCATATCATTGATTATATTGCACAATGGAGCAACCATATAAAACCATTGTCTTCAGGACTTGCTGCCAACCTGAATAAGGTGCAAAGTAGAGCTTTAATCATTGCAATGCCCATATTAAA
>CAIODU010000103.1 GCA_903857165.1 uncultured Methylococcaceae bacterium
AAAGAATCGTCCACGAAAAACACGAAAAGCACGAACAAGACATGCTTTTGTTCGTGGTTTTCGTGCCTTTCGTGGACTCTATTTTTTGCCTTCGGATCAGATTCTTGTTGGGATGTTCTTTCTCAGGAATCACCTAACCTCCCAATGCACCACCGGCCACGGCAAGCGTGAGCAGACCCACCGTCAACAACTCAATGTAAAGCATGACTGCCCCAAACATAATGATGCTCGCAAACGCAGCACCCAGTTTAAAATTGCTTCGGGCATGGACTTGATTGGTTTCCTTGACGATGCGCCTGTGAGTTTCTTCCAGCATGTTGCGCTTCTCCGCTTCGGCAGCGATCAGCCTGTTTTCGCGCTCGCGGACGAAGTTATCCTTGGCCCGTGTCACCGCATCTTTTTTGACATGCTCGGTGATCGACCCGAACCAGAAGACCACCAGCACAGTGACGAGCAAGGCCAATATCGCAATCTGTGCCCGGTACGCAATATCCGATGAACTCATGAACGCCATGACTAAGGCGGTCATTGCCACTTCCACGATAAGGATTCCAATAAAAAATCTGAACATGGACATAAGCTTGGCTCTTTGGAAGAATGGCTGGTCGGGTAGGCAGTTGGACAAATGGCCTAGAATGTGTCCCCTAAGCCCCCTCCTCAAGCTTTGAAAAAATGCTGTCAAACCAAACCGCCGGGATTTCCTCCAAGCCACGCCGTATCCATTCCTGCCACCACTTCGAGGCTTCATTGAAGTCTTCCCTTGCGAATCGGTACTCCGTCATTTGGTAAGTGTTTTTATGGTATACGACCATATCGAGGGGAAAACCAACATCCACCGCACTGGTCCGCGTGGCGTCAAAGGCGAGATAGCCCACTTTGAGCGCCCAAGGCAGTGAATCGGTGTGATGTAACGCCCTGTCCAAGACTGGCTTGCCATAACCGGTTTCGCCGATGACGTAATAGGGAGAGGCTGGCGTTGATTCAATCCAGTTGCCCTCCGGGTAAATCATATAAAGTTTATGTTCCTTGTCATTTTCCAACTGTCCCCCGACGATGGCATAGAGATTGAACCAAATGTTGGCATTCCGCAACGCCTCACCGTCTTCCGCCGCCACGCGGCGCACTTGTAAGCTGAATGCATTGACTGCTTTATAAAGTTTGTCGAAGTTTCCCGATTGCTCTTCCAAGACTTCCTCGAAATAAGTGACCGCCTTATCCCTGACCGAGCGCAAGCCCGAGGTCATCAGGAAAAGGCTGTGTTGATTGTGCTGGTGTATCGTGAGCTTGCGGGCGGTGATAAATTCGGTGCCCGAAGTGATGCGGGTGTCCGCTATCGCCAACAGCCCGGAGTCCAACTTCATGCCAAGGCAAAATGTCATAATTGTTATAGTTGTTTTGTGGTGAAAAGAAGATTCAGATGATTATACCATTTGCCTTATTCTTTGTTTTGCTTCTTCCCATTCGGAAAATGTGCACGGCATCCGGTAATCATTTTTTCCTTAGTCCATGCGCCAAGCCCATCAAGACCTGGGAATAATGTTTTTGCAGATATATTCATTAAATGAAGACGATAAAGTGCTTCCCTTTTAAAGTCTTTACTAATTATTATTTTAGAAAAATCTTCTGTGGTATTTTTTGAATTATCCAATATTTTTCCATGTTCAAATAAAATTCTATTGGATATAGTGAACCAACCTTGTTGAATTGCCACTCGTCTTGTTTTTACCCAATCACTGAAACATTCAATGTATGGAACATGTTTTTGTGCACACTCACCTAGTATATCACATTTAGTCGTTTGCATGATTTCTGTTTTAACCAAAAATAGCGCACCATCATCTTCAAGATTGTCTATTACAGCAAAGTACAATGCAATGTAAGGCGATTCAGTCCAATCAAGTAATCGAGTAGGGGAAGCATGGTGTTGCATGTAAACAAGATGCCTAAAGTAAGGATTATGAGCAGCCGATTCTGATAAGACAGAGGCTTGGGCGTCATTTTCATTTTGGTACAAAAGATATTCCGAGAAAAACTTTTCAATAGAACCAGCCTCATATCCTCTAGCTTCTTCTTCAGATTTTACAACATTACCAATAATTCTATAAATACTAGACTCAAGCTTCCAATTTTCGTTGCTTTGTCCTCGAAAAAGCCAGTCTATCTTACTATATTTAACTTCATAATCATTAAAATGTTGGTTAAAATCATTCCAGTCGTTAATTCTAATTTCGTCTGTCATATCCTAATTTCCCCTATTTATTCTCAATAACTTGTCTTGCAATCCGTTAATTGCTTTTATCGTGGCATCAATGCGTTGCGCCTGTATTCTAGCCACCATTAAACGTTAACAAATGGATTCAAAATCTGCAATCGTCCAGCTATTACTTGTCCATGTTGCATATCCTCCGAATAGAGTTGCTGGCAGTTTGCTTCCAAAGCCGATGCGATAATTAAACTATCCCAAAACGAAAATCCTAGATTGGCTTGTATGTCAATCGCATGGATAATAGTGCCTATTCCGGTGGGTGCGGACACCCATAAACGGTAATCCTCCACGATTTCCCTTGCTTTTGGTATAGGCAAGGGCTTTGGAATTTTGCGCGTCACATTGACAAAAACTTCCTGCAACACTTGAACGCTCAAAACCCCTGAACGAGTTTTCCATAGCGCTTGCAGTAAATCCTTCGCGGTTTGATGTTTCCACTCCGACATTATATCGTAAGCGTAAATTAAAATATTGGAATCCACAAAAATCTTATCGTTCATGCAGAGCATCTCTATCTGTTATGCCTTTCCCTCCTAAATCAAAACCTGATTCTATCATGGACAAGGCATGTTGTTTGGCATTTGAATATTCTTCATCGGCCTTGATAGTGTATTTGCCTTCCAAATATTCAGCAAAATCCAATAACTCAAGGGCTAAAGGCTCTGGCAATCGTTTTACGGTTTCAACAAGTCGTTCTGTGGTAGTCATGACTTAAAATCTCGTTAAAATATGTTTAATTTGATCGTTCCCACGCTCCGGCGTGGGAACACGGCTTTAACCACTCCGGCAGTATTCGGACGCGGAGCGTCCGGGGATGGGTTCCCACGCTGGAGCGTCAAAGCCATTAACTTAAGCCGTTCGTGGTGAGCCTCCTGAGCTTGTCGAAGGGCGAACCATGAACGGGTTAAGCGTCAATGATTTGGATTTTTCCGTCCACCCTTCGACAGGCTCTCAAGAAACAGCTATTTTATGGCAATTGAAACAATGACTTGTAAATTGTCGAAAAGTCATCAAACAGCGCCAGTAATAGCCGTTTCTTGGCAACGCCATGCCACGCGAAGCGGGGCTTACTTCGCTCAGGGCGAACGGAAAAATCATTAAGTTAATGGCTTTGACGCTAGAGCGTGGAATCCATCAAAGGCGTATTGCGCTGCATGAATCAAGCCGCCACGGCAAACTTTCTTACGTCGATCCCAACACCTTAAGCTACCACCATTTCCGCTTGCCGTAACAGAGCCTCGGTGATGTCGGCTGAATGGAACGACTCGCCGCAGTTTTCGCACATCTCGCCGGGGACTTGGCGGAAAACAATCGTCGAATCGCCACGTTCCAAGGTGATAGTCACCACGCCTAGCCGTGTGTCACCGTGTTTGCAAATTGGGTATTTCATACCTTACTCAAATCCTGATTAAGCATTTTGAATATCCCAAACAATCGTATCGGCACTGAAATCCTGTTCATGAGGCCATTGGATTCCATGATGGGCAGGACGGACTAAACGAAAATAGGATTCATCGGAAAGTTCCTTAAACGCGCCACCGCGTAAATATGGCTTGACATCGAATATACCTGAAATGCCGCTGCTGGTCAGTATTTCAACTTTATAATCATCAAGCGGAATGGCTTTGATAACTTTATCCATGTGTGGCTCTCACCTATCGGAGTGGATCAATTTTAAATACTGGCTCTCCTGCAACTGCCAGTTTCCAGTCTACGAGCAAATCCTCCTGATGTATCTCAATCCATGCCTGTACCAGTTTAAGCTTAGCTTTAGGCAAACTGCCGCTAAGAACCGTACCGTCATCAATGGCAATTGATGCTTCGTATTCTCCGTATTCTGCATGAATATGAGGGCGGCTATGTTTCTTGTCGTCATAGAAGTACATCAAAATCAAAATACCGTAGAACATTGAAATGGTAGGCATCATAACTCCTAAATTTTCTTAAATTGCCAAATAGCCCACACAGGCGTGATAGAGAAGCGTATTATGCAGCAACAATCAAGCCGCGACGGCAAACTTTCTCACGTCGCTCCACACCTTCCCACAATTGCCATTTCCGCTTGCCGTAACAGAGCCTCGGTGATGTCGGCTGAATGGAACGACTCACCGCAGTTTTCGCAAATCTCGCCGGGAACTTGGCGAAAAACAATCGTCGAATCACCACGTTCCAAGGTTACGGTTACCACGCCGTGTGTCACCGTGTTTGCAAATTGGACATTTCATGTTCAAGCCGCCTGTTTAGGCCGGACGTACAGCTCAAACCCAAGTTTGTGCAGATTCTCTAATAACGAACCAAGGCTTAAAGGGAGAGTATCCGCCTGTTGATGCGACAAAGGCAAGATTGCAGATGGCATTGAGGCACTTAACGCCGCCGTGACATTTTTCAGTGCCAACGATAATACTCTCTCGTCGCCATCTTCAAGTGCCGCTTCGAGGTAGCTGGCACACGCCTCAGGTGCTTTCAAGTAATCCAAAGTATTGTAAGGGACAGAATTTTGTTCATTCACCATGGTAGTCTCTGAACTTACGAATCTTAACCGATTTCATGACAATATCCGCTTCTATTTGATCATTCCCACGCCGGAGCGCTCATCGTTATACACAAGTGGTCGAAGCCCGTCATTCCGGCATGGACTGCCGGAATCCAGTCACATGGATGTGAATCGGCGGATTTATGCATAGTCTGAATCAACCACTTACACAACGGCAAGTTACCGTCCATGGCACTGGATTCCTGCATCCCTGCTGGAATGACGGCATTTTTGGCTAGGCGCGACTTGTGTATAACGATGATCGCCGGAGCATGGGAACCATCAACTACCCGGATTCCGCTACACTTCATCCAGGCTACATTTTTTCCACCTTTACCAAAAACGCCTTAAACTCCGGTGTCTGGGTATTGGCATCGCCGAGGAACGGGGTTAGCGTGTTGGCGAGATACCCTTTTATTGTCGCGCCAGTGAAGCCCCAATGGATGGGTATGCCGATTTGATGCACGGTTTGGCCGGCCACGGCTAAAGCTTTGATGCGCTTGGTCACCATCGCCACGGCAATGATATGACCGCGTTTGGAACTGACTTTCACCCGCTCGCCGTTGGCAATGCCCAATTCCTTCGCCAATGCTTCGCCAATTTCGACAAACTGCTCGGGTTGCAATGAGGCGTTGATTAACGAATGCTTGGTCCAGAAATGGAAATGCTCGGTCAGCCGGTAGGTGGTCGCCACATAAGGGAATTCCTTATGGTCGCCGAGCATGGCCCGGTCGTTTTCAAACACCCGCGCAGCCGGGTTGCTGATGACTTGTGGGTGCAGCGGGTTGGTGCCTAATGGCGTTTCAAACGGCTCGTAATGTTCCGGGAATGGCCCCTCCGCCATCTTATCCAAGGCAAACAATCGCGCCACGCCTTCGTTGGTCATGATGAACGGCATCACGCCGCTTTCCGGCGCGGCATCGGCCTTGAAGTCCGGCACGTCCAAGCCAGTCCACTTGCTTCCATCCCATTCGATCAGCTTGCGGTTTTCGTCCCACGGCTTGCCAGCCGGGTCGCAGGATGCGCGGTTGTACAGAATCCGCCGGTTCAACGGCCATGCCCAAGCCCAGTTCGGCGCGATGCCTAGCCCGGTCGGGTCGGTGGTGTCGCGTCTAGCCATCTGATTGCCGGCTTCGGTCCACGCGCCGCAGAATATCCAAGTGCCGCTGGCGGTGCTGCCGTCGTCTCTTAGTTGAGCAAAACTCGACAACTGCTGGCCCTTTTTGGCTAGGAGCTTGCCGGGTTCTTTCGGGTCGGGGATGTCGGCTAGTGCGTAGCCGTTGAATTCCTTCGCCAACTCGTCCGGTCCAGGTGCTTCGGGCAAACGGTAAGGCCAATGCAGATGCAAAATCGGATCGGCAAACGCCCCGTTTTCATGCCGGTACAACTCGCGGATTTTGACGAATAACTCGGCCATGATGTCGATGTCGGTGCGGCATTCTCCCGGCGGTTCCGCACCTTTCCAGTGCCATTGCAGCCAGCGTGAACTGTTCACCAGCGAGCCTTCCTCCTCGGCAAAACAGGTGGTTGGCAAACGGAACACCTCGGTCTGGATGTCCTCCGGTTTGACTTCGTTAAACTCGCCGTGGTTTTGCCAGAACTCCGAGGTTTCCGTGGCGAGCGGGTCGATGACGATCAAGAATTTCAACTTGGACAGCGCGGACGATATTTTGGCTTTGTTCGGGAAGGAAGCCAGCGGGTTGAAGCCTTGGCAGACATACCCGGTCATCTTGCCCCGATCCATCAAATCGAAGGCGCGGAGGCCGTCATAGACTTGATCGACTTTGGGTAGCCAGTCGTAGCAAAAGTCATTCTCTTCCGTCGCCGCTTTGCCGTACCAAGCTTTCATCAAACTGGTGTGGAATTTGGAGTAGTTGTACCAGTAGTTGACCTGTGCGGGCCGCAGTGGTTTAGGGGTGCGTTTCTCCAAGTAAGCGGTGCGCGTCGTCTCATCATCCTTGGCAAGGTTCATATACCCCGGCAACTGGTCGGACAATAACCCCAAGTCGGTCAAGCCCTGAATATTGGAATGACCGCGCAGTGCGTTGACTCCCCCGCCCGGCATGCCAATGTTGCCTAACAGCAATTGAATGATGGCTAAGGTTCGGATGTTTTGTGAGCCGATGCTGTGCTGTGTCCAACCCAGTGCGTACAGACTGGTCAGCGTCCGGTTCGGCACAGAGGTCGAAGCAATCATCTCGCAGATTTTCAGGAACAAGTCCTTAGGTGTGCCGGTGATGTCGCTGACCACGTCCACGGTGTAACGGTCCACATGCACTTTAAGCAAGTTCAGCACACAGTTGGGGTGCTGCAAGCTTTCGTCCACGTTGGCGTAGCCCATCTCGTTGATTTCATAGCCCCAGGTGCTTTTGTCGTACTTGTGCGTCTTCTCGTCGTAGCCGGTGAACAGGCCATCCTTAAAGCCAAAGTCTTCGCGCACGATGAAGCTGGCGTTGGTATACGCCTTGACATATTCGTGTTGAATCGCGTCTTTTTCGAGCAGATAGCGGATCACGCCATTCAAAAAGGCAATGTCAGTCCCCGCCCGGATGGGCGCGTAGACATCCGCCACCGAGGCCGTGCGGTTAAAGCGCGGATCGACCACGATGAGCTCGGCCTTGTTGTGTGCTTTCGCTTCAATGACCCATTTGAACCCCACTGGATGCGCTTCGGCGGCATTGCCGCCCATCACCAGAATGACATTCGCATTCTTGATGTCCATCCAAGTATTCGTCATCGCGCCGCGACCGAATGTCGGAGCAAGACTTGCCACCGTCGGTGCGTGTCAGACGCGAGCTTGGTTGTCGAGCGTCACTAAGCCAAAACTGCGTAGAATCTTATGGGTGATGTAACCGGCTTCGTTGGACGAGGCAGATGCGGCCAAAAAACCAGTCGTGATCCAACGGTTGACCGTTTGCCCCTTGTCATTTTGGGCGAGGAAATTCTTATCACGGTCTTCCTTCAGCAGCTTGGCGATGCGCTGCAATGCCCAGTCCCAAGTCACCCGTGTCCATGCCTTGCTGCCGGGGGCGCGATATTCAGGAAAAGTGATGCGGGTTTTGCTGTGGACAAAGTCCAGAAGCCCCGCGCCTTTTGGGCATAGGCTGCCTCGACTGACAGGATGATCCGGGTCGCCCTCGATGTGGATTATCTCGGATACAGCGTTTTTCGCCTTGTCGCCGAGACTA
>CAIODU010000104.1 GCA_903857165.1 uncultured Methylococcaceae bacterium
CAATCACCCGCAACTCGGGGTGGTCCTTTTTCAGCCTCGGCAACAACCGCTTGGAGGCATTGCTTTCGCAGTCGTTCTTGCTGTCGCCGTCCCCCTTGAGGATGGCCTCCGGCATGAACGGCAAGACCTGCGGCAGGTCGGGATGGATCACGACCGCGCCGAGCAATTGGTGGTAGTATTCCGTGGTTCCGTTGCGGTGGTGCTTTTCGCAGCAATGGGGGCAGCCCAGTTTGTTGGAGCTAAACTGGCCCGTGCCGTCAAGGGAGACTAATACACAGCCGTCCAGATACTCATAGCGTTTCAGCAACCACTGGTCGCGGATGGACTGGTGCAGGCGGTTGAAGGCGGGGTTTATTGCGATTGGACTAACCGGGTCGCAGATTTCGCGCAATTGGCTGTCGCAAGGGGCCAGGTCAACGCCATATAGGGTTTTTAGGTTATGCCTTATGATTGGATCGTCTTGGTCTTCGTCGAAATTTAGCAGAGACGCATATTTGAGGCCGAAAACCGCCAGCCCTGACATCAAGGCATCGGCCAGTGTGAATTTCGTAGTCCCGGTGCGATGGTCGGGGATCTTTGAAAACACGTTACGAATGATGCACAGCAAGGATGGGGCTGAACAGTTCGTTTTATTCATTCGGCGCAATACGCGGAGTACCGCTAATGCGCCTTACCGCGTTGGGACTTTCCCACGCCCTCAATACAGTTCAAACTTCCGGATGAGCTGTTCGTAACTGGGTAGATTGATTCCTTCCGCCAAGGCGCTTTCGTATTCAGCCTGTAGCGCTTCCAAAACCTCGTAATACTGTTCTATCGTTTCCTGAAGATTACATTTTTCGTCAATCTTTTCATCATCCAATTCTTGGATGTTGGCTTCCAAGGCATTCAGTTCGCCATTCAAGTCATGAATCTTCGCGGCGAGTATCGGGATGACAACGGAAAGGTCTCTTTCGCTGATTGATCGCATAGGTCACCTAACATGGGGTTAAATAGAAGAAAATTTGAGGGAAGCGCGCTTGTCTTCGACCGCCTTTGCAAGCGCCGACCTTGCGAGCGTGTTGAGCGCACCCTCGTAAGCGGTTTTCGTCATGGCATTGATGCACCGCAACGAATAATGATTGGGGTCGCGTCGGCTGGGAGTATGTCTGACATCTAACGACGCTGGAATTGGCGTGTCTTTGGGCAGTAGGAAATAAAACCACCCGCCATAGCCGAAACAGCCTGGGGTTCCGCTCAACGATGTTCCTACTTTCCAGCTCACATAAGGATTATTCGATTGATTACGGTCATTGATCCCCCGTATCCAGATAACATCATTCGTATCCTTGAAAGTGGTAACGTCCGGCGCACGGAAAGTTCCATCGTTACGTTCAAACCCTTCATATTCAGGGTGCAGGCTACCGGCACCTTCCCGCTGGATAAAATTCTTCTGCCGTTGCGAAGTATTTTTTCCCCATGCAGATGCTTTGCAGGCGCGGTATAGATCCAGCGGGATGTTGGTCATGGTGAGCCTCTTTAAGGTTTTATTGATCGCGTATTCGTTTCGAGCGCTAGTGCGTACCCTACACGGCTAATAAATTAAAGCCTAACGCCCCCGTTCAGCCGCCCGTGCGGAAGGAGCCAGAATGAAAACACCAGACGTTGACGCGGGTCGGCTGGAACGGCGGGTTAGGCGGGTGGGCAGTGAGACAACGCCGGGGTGTTCTGGCTTTTGCTCTTTTTATTCATCCGGTGCAATACGCGGTGTATCGTTATTGCGCCTTACGGCCTTATTTTGGATAAATTTTAAATTTGCCATCTTTGAAAACCATCCATACAGCTTTTCCTTTATGCTCAACTAACAAAACTAAAGGCCCAGAATCTTCATGCCTAGCTTTATTTGTCACTTCGCATTGGCTATTTATTGAGCAGCGTAACATTTCTAAATTGATAGTATCCGCCGATTCTACAAGATTTGCTCCGGGTGAATAATACAGGGTTTCCATTAGTGGTAGGTAACTCAGTTCGATGTTCTTAAAATCAACGCTCTGAACTATGATACTTGTTATATCAGATTGCTTGTATAACCCCATTGTTTTCTCTCCACACCCAGAAGTAGCTATAAAAAAAGACAATAATAATAAAGCCTGTACTATGTTATTCATGAATATGAATTCCTTACCCACTGCTGCTCATAAAGCTTGATGCTGGGTTCTTCTCTAACCTTTTAGGAGCGTAGATGGTTGTGGGATCTTTTTTCTCTAAAATCAATAGGTTCCTACCTAGCTCTCTTGGAGTCTCAAAGCCCATGTAATCGTCTGCATCAACATCCTCGCCAACAATCTCGTATACAATTTCACTTGCCCAAGATGCGCAAGTGTTTGTATAACGCCACACAACGTTGGCTTTCATCAACGCATTAAATTGTATTGCTTGAGCTTCTGAGAGTTTGTAAAAACGGCTGGCTACAGCTTTTGCTGATGCTTCAAGTCCTATTCTTATGTCTGAACCATCGCCGTTGTCCACAACACTTGGATGAGCATCCGGCCAAAGTCCGTAAAATGTGGTTTTTCCTTTTTCAGTTATCGTTAACCATGCATGGCCGCCAGTATAGTCGTTATCGCCACCAGCAACGTTACTATGTATACCTAAAATCATCTTCGCCATTTGTTTTCCTTGTATTAGTTGCATTACTGAGTGGGCAAGCGTCTTTTTGCTTGCCCACCATTTAGCCGGGGTTGGGGTTCCGTTCCGCGTGGGCAGTCGATAAGGCCGTTTGCCCACCCTACCCGGCTTATTATCAGTTCAGGGTATAATTGATACTGCTAACCTAATAGTTAAATGAATACAAACCGGAGAATGTGATGAAGAACTTGTAAAAAAAACAGACAATGCTACGCAATAAAACCTTCCCTTATAACAGTCTGCCTTATAAGATCGGCCCTAGACATTATGTCGTTGGGTGGAAAGTTTATTGTATTGAGTCCATCAATGTTTGAAAAACGGCTACAGCCATCTTCAAGCAATATTATTGCTCGGTTATATCCAAGTTTTGCTTGGAATAAACCTATTTCATGGATGATATTTTCCCTTGCATGAAAGCTTCCGTCTTTATGCTGGTCTTCTGCTGTCATTACTAGGAAAGCCATTCTCGCAGAGGTAAGCATACTTAGAATACGGGTATTAGTATGAATTCCTGCTGTAGGAACAATATTGAATTCATCGCTTTGTAATTTAAGTGTGTGAGATAAAAAATGGTTTAGTTTGAGCCACTCAAGAGATCGACCGTGACCAATGAATATTTTGGTAGATAAGTTAGGAGTGTTAAAAAACAAAGCCAAGCTTTCAAGTTTATCAAGGCAATTATTGATAAACATTTGCGGAGTGCTTGTTTTAGGGTAATTCCTTGGGTTGGGGCACCAGAAATCTAACTCAGGAGTGTTGCCGTATATTCGATATAAAATACGACGAACAGGTATAGACCACCGAAAAGCATTACCTAAAGTAAGATTAGGATCAACAATCAGCACTCGACCTTTTTCTATAGACGAGATAAGTTGAGAAGATAATGGTGGTTGTTTTGATGTTTCAGCCATATCGACGTATCAAAAATATTGAGAAGAGTGTGCCTAACGACCCCGTTCAGCCGCCCGCGCAAGAGGGGCCAGAAAGATGAACCAAAACGATGACGCGGGTCGGCTGGAACGGCGGGTTAGGCTGGTGGGCAGAGAAACAATGCCGGGGATTCATGGATTTTGCACTTTAGCTCTTGTTGCTCATTAAAAGAAAAGCTTACTCAAACATCGCTTGACGTAAGTCCCGTGTGTTTTGCAATCCGAGCAAGCATTTTGGGGCCAATTTCCTCACCATCATGAAAAGCGAAAACAAAGTCGGGCCAGCCTGTTCGCTCAAGGGTTTTGTGCGAACCTGTCTGTCTCTTGATCTGCCAACCGAGACGCAAGAGGGCAGCTAATACGCGCTTTGCTTTGAGCGATGACCATTGACTCATGCGGCGGCAAGGGTGATGTGGATAGGCATGGGGCGGCACTCTTCATGCTCAAGGCGTTCAGCAATTACACGAAGAGCCAAAGCTTCAACCTTAACCATAGCCTTGTCGGCACTTTCTCCATAAGCGAGAACTCCGGGCAACTCAATGACTTCCGCAAGCCAGCGCCCATCATCTTCTTGTTCGTACTCAATGTTGAAATCCATAGATCCTCCGACTGGGTTGTTGATGGCATTTTGCTCTTTTTATTCATTCGGCGCAATATGGTGGCAAGCCGCTATTGCGATCTATCCATCTGGACATGAACCATATAGTTCATATCCTTCCATCCATTTTTCATCCCCTTTTGTAACTGCTCCAATTAGACAAGTTTCAAGAATCAAAACCCGATAACTACTGCCCGCCGTTTCTAATATCCTAACCGCGCAAGACTGCCATGAATCTCGACCTACTACCCAAAGAAATTTCGTCTTCTTAAAGCATAAAACCGCTGTATCTCCTCGCTCATACGCGGCGATGGCATTAAACGAAAGGCTCATTCCTAGAATAACAAGTAACAAATTTTTTTTCATTTCCTAAACCTCTTCGCCCAATGGAAAAAAGGCTAGACGCAGGGCGAACTGAACGCCTAACGACCCCGTTCAGCCGACCGCGCGGAAGGAACCAGAATGAATGCGCCAAACGTCCACGCGGGTCGGCTGGAACGGCGGGTTAGGCGGGTGGGCAGGGAGACAACGCCGGAGGTTATTGGCTTTTCTCTTTGCCTTTGTAACCCATTCGGCGCAATACGCGGCAAGCCGCTATTGCGCCCTACGGCCCTGCAAAAGACAGCCTATCGTCGTAGCATCATTCGCGATGCCGTCGTAGGATGTGCCGACGAAGGAGGCGCATCTTCCGCGAATGATGGGCTTCGCAAGCTCAGCCCATCCTACGGCCCTGCCCGCTCGGGGATGTTTTCTTCGGACCGGGCGATTCAAGAATATGCCAACGACATCTGGAAGGTCCAGCCTGTCGATATCAATCTGCTGCGCCAGCACCGGCTGACACTGAAGCCGATACAGGTCCAATAGACCAAAGTTTCCAATCTTACCGTCCCCCGATTCCAATGCTGGAAAACATGACTTCCTTATCAATACGGCGCTTGCCGAAAATGAAAACAAAATGCCTGCTTGTCGCGCCGAGCTAGGGTGGGCAACGTCTTTTTGTTGCCCGCCGATTGCGCCGGTTCCGCGTGGGCAAACGATGGAGCCGTTTGCCCACCCTACCGGGCTTGGATTTTGCTCTTGGTATTACCAACCAACCTTACCCATCACTCGGCCCTTGCATCATAAGTATTTAAATAAAATACAAATAAATATTTTTATTATTCATAATAGTATTCCCTGAATTGGCATAGTACCATCCCGTTTCGAATATTCATTAGCTAATATTTTTAAGAATGATTCTGGTGATTCAATTGCCTCATCTATGGATTCAGTTCTTTTAAGTGATACATAGAGTGCCGCAGAGTAGGCTTGACAGTTTAGTGACTTCTGGGGGTTAAACTCTATATCTGTGAATGCTTCGAAATCCATTATTTTTTCTGAAAGTTCTTTGTTTTGGTGAAGAGCATTGATGTAAAGCCAGTCATAAAATAGAGTCTTTGGCCGCGAACTAAACTCTTTTCCAAAAAATAAAAATTTAACTAAATTGCCTGACTCTTTTAGTCTAATATCTTTTTTAGCTTGTTGAGATGTGACATCTAATAAATCGCAATATGGCCCACCATTTTCAAAAACTTTGCTACTTTGAAACGCTGTTTCTACTGAAAATGACCTTCTTTGTTTTTTTGTTGTAATAGTTAAATTGAAGGCACTTAACTTTATACCAAGATCATTCTCTGACTTGCTGGAAATTTCTAAAATGTATTTAATGCCAAGATCATGAGATGACGAATGAAGGGACTCTATTGATTTCTGCTTTTGGCTTTTTGACATGCCTGGAAACCACTTAAATTCAATTTCTCTTATGATGACTCTGGGAAAATCACAAGTTTTATTAGGAATGTATACAGGTCTTTTAGCCATTTTTAGACCTAAGATTGTTTATTCATCAAAGGCTATTGCCTTCACTGAGGGGGGAAGATAAGCCATTTTGGTTTAACTGATCCTTCAACTAAAACCTCGGCTTGCAAAGAATTACTGTCAAACGCTGTTGAACGATTTGAATCAATATGAGCCCGAGTGCTTGCTGCGTTATCACTGCTAAATAGAGTAGAACGCCATGATGTTACGATAATATTTACTTCAAGCCAAACAATGCCAGAAATTCTGTGTTCGTGAAACGCTAGTCCAGCCATTGGATGGCTCCGTTTTAGGCAAAGCCTCACATAGTTCTGTAGGCCGTGATGAGCGTCAAGCTCTCTTGATAAGTTATTCGACGCTGGATAGTGTTCAATTTTTTGCCTTATTAGAATCTGCCAACTTAAAAGACCATATTTTCTAATTGATGACAAGTTTCGTGGATCAGTGAAATGATATATTGTTTGTCTGGATGTTTCCAATATTGATGCCAAGAAGTTACAGTAAGGGCAATAAATTGACTCATGAGGGAATATTTGATTGACAAAAATTGAAAATATTTTTCGGCAATTGTCGCATAAAATCCATTTCTGTTTTTCATTGTTTGACATACGCCCCCACTATCCAAGAAGCCTAACGTCTGAATTCACCGGCTTGCGCGGCTTTTCGCGCAGATCCGGTGGAATGATGGGTTAAGCCAAGCATCCCTATGACATGCCCCAATGTTTTTCTAGTCGAGAAACCTCGTCAAGAAGCATTTGTTTCCGAATATCATCGCCTCTACCTCCACCGACGTACATGGTGCGTGGCGCTTCGAATTTTACAATTACTTCCTTCACCATGTGCGACCGTAGGCTCGAATATTCAGGGGAGCTTCCAAAACTGCATCGACCTTCCGGCGAATGAAATTCTGCGGCAGCCAACGCCGCTTTCCAACCTGCAATCAACTCATTTCGATAGTTATGCCTCTTTTGGCACTTTTCAATCTCCCACTTGATCCAAGGCACAAGCAATCCAGAGATGAAGCCAATTCCAGCAGAAACAAGCCCGATAATAGTTTCTTTCATATCCAAGTTCCATGCATTCCAATGAGATAAGCCCAACTTTGTATTAGACACTCCAATAGGCGTATTGCTTTACGCCTACGCTGTGTGTAACTCGTAATGTACGCTCCCAATCCTCAGTTTGTCAACACCCGCCGCCAAATAAAACCACCCCAATGGAAAAAGCAAACATATCTCAGATCAAGGGGGGTTCATTGGCTTATACCCTCCTGCATTAACCCCCGACCACAATCTTCTGCACCGGGCCGAACTCGCCGTTCGGCTCGCCCTTGTCCCACCAACGCAGCCCGGTAGGGTTCGCATTGCGCACCCTAATACTCGTGGTCATCATCCCCGCCACCCACCTCAACCTCATAGGAACTTAACATCGCAGTGATATATTCCCGGTTGAGCCGGGCGATATTGCTTAATTTGATGCCCTTGGGGCATTCGGCTTCACACGCGCCAGTATTGGAACATGCGCCAAAACCTTCCGCGTCCATTTGCGCCACCATGCTTTCCACCCTTTCTTTCCTTTCCGGCCGGCCTTGGGGCAGCAGGGCAAGATGGGAGATTTTGGCGCTGACAAATAACATCGCCGAGGCGTTTTTACAGGCTGCCACACACGCCCCGCAGCCTATGCAGGTGGCGGAATTGAAGGCTTCATCGGCGATTTTTTTCGGGATGGGAATCGCATTTGCATCCGGCGCCCCGCCGGTATTGACGGAAACATAGCCTCCCGCCTGGAGTATCCGGTCAAACGCAGAACGGTCCACGATCAAATCCTTGATGACCGGAAAGGCTTTGGCCCGCCAAGGTTCCACGGTGATGGTCCGGCCATCCTTGAACGAGCGCATGTACAACTGGCAAGTGGTGGTCCGCAGGGGCCCGTGGGGTCTGCCATTGATGTACATGCTGCACATGCCGCAAATGCCTTCGTGGCAGTCATGGTCGAACGCAACTGGCTCTTCACCGTTTTTGATCAGTTGGGCATTGAGCGTGTCCATCATTTCCAAAAAAGACATCTCTGCTAAAACGTCACCCAGCCGATAGGTTTTAAAGGCACCCTTTGAAGTTTGGTTTTTTTGCCGCCAAATCTTTAATCTAACGTTCATTCCAAACCCCTGCCTATTTCCCATAAATCCCCAAAGGATCATCCGGGTTGACACCCTCCATGAAGGGTTTGGCCCGTTCTTGATTGGTGGTCTGATAGACTTTGCCCACCCAATTATTCAGGATTGCTTCCGCCGTATCGTGCCAGGTATTGTCCAGTTTAGGTACTATCAATGCCTCGGGGAAGCGAGGTATTGGTGTTTTGTCCTTTTTGGCGGCAATGACCAAATCGGCATATTCATCGAGAATGGCTTGACACAAAGGCGAGAAATAGTTTTCCGGGAAAGGCGGGTAATCTTCGCTTGCCCCCGAGCCAAAGAGCATCACCTCGCGCTTGTATTCCTTGAGCAGGCTTATCGTGTCATATTCGGGATGGCCTTGGAAAAACACCAGCCTGAAGCCGTCTTGGCTGACCGCAAGGTGGACACCGGCCTCGTCGCTTTCCACCAAGACATGCAGGCCGGCCGCCTCGAATTGGTCGCGGCCAATTTCGTTGAAGCGCGAGTGCGGCACATCGAAACGGGTGTTGACACCCACCACCAGCGGGTGATGCCGTTCAGTCAGGCGATGCGGAAACACCCCCCAGCGCTTGGCAGGCAAGCGACGGCGTTTCTGGTCAAAGCGGAACTGCAATGTGGCATGGGTGGTCAGGCAGGAAAACAGGGTCGAGGTGACATTCTTATAAGCCCAATCGACCACACTGACCAAGGGGTTCCAGAACGCCTCCTTGGACAGGTCCGGTTGGGTTACGTTTGCCCCGGTGACAATCAAGGCATCCAGCCCCGAGGATTGAATCTGCCCGAAGGTTTCGTAATGGGCCTGGACATGGGCCAAGCCGCCCGGGCTTCTTTCCAGTTCCGGCAAGGTAAACAAATGGACATAGAACTGCGCAATCTGATTGCTGTCATTGATTAGGCGCAAAAACTGGCGCTCTGTGGCGGTCAATGCCGCATCCGGCATCAGGTTGAGCAGGCCGATATGCAGTTCCCGGATGTCTTGGTGGACGGCGAGTTCGCCGGGTATGACGGTTTCGCCTTCGCGTTTCAAATCGTCAAAGGCGGGGAGTTTGTTGTGGGCGACTAATGGCATGGGCGTGATGGATTTTCAGGATTGGGCGAATGGGCGGCAGTTAAACGGTTGGCGTGCTTAATCTGATCTGGCGATGGCGAATTCCACTAGATTATGAAAACTAGCCTCATCGGTCACACGGGCCAATTCCTCTGTGGTGACAGTATAGCCATGATCATCGGCAATACATTTATAACGCGGGATGCGGGCATTGAATAGCCTAGGGAATACCCAACGCACAAAATCGTCCGGGTCGATCATCGCGGCATAGGGCAAATCCCGCTCGGCAAGATAAATAGCCAACTGCTGATCTAAGAACTCCTCGCGATAATACAGTGGTTTGGGATCGCCTTCCGCTCTCGTAATCAAATACTTTTCATCCTCCTTGGTGGCTTCCACATAGAGGACTAGCGTATTTTCGGCAAGGATGTTCATCAGTTGCGAATCTTCCAATTCGCACAGGCTGCCTCCTGCGTCATTGAGAAATTTATCGTAGCCGTAAATGGCCTTGGCCTTGAAAATATATTCTGGCACATCCCGCAATGCGGCCAGCTCCGCATCCCGGTGCAAAAGTTGCCGGTGCTTGAATTCTTTGAGACTCAAACCGCCTTTCTCTGGATTTCCCAATTTGCCAAGAAAGGTTGAGACCGGGGTCAAATTGTCTACGCTGATATTGTTATTGACATGAATCGAATCGGATCGCAACAAATCCCTAAGTAAAGGAATTTGCATCAGTTGCAGCTTGATATTGTCCAGTATGGGTTCGCCTAGATAGCGTGTGCCAATACGGTAATCCACCGAGTAATGAAACCACCCACCTCCCCTACGCAGAATATTGGCCAAGCGCGTCTTGCCGACGCCGGACATGCCGAGCAGGGTGATGCTCTTGTTTTTCCACGTTTTATATTGTTCTGCGCTGAGTTTCACCTGTTGCTCCCTTAAAGTTTAGCAAGTGCCCTATCGGCCGTCTTTGATGATGGCCAGCACCTCCGAACCGATCTCTAGCCCCAAGCCCCTCAATTTACCAAAATACGGCCAGGCACGAAAGTATTTTGCAAATTGTTGTCCTACAGGTTAGCCAATCCCGGCCCTTTCTGCTATGTTTGGCCCAATGATACCCGCTGTGTGAAGGCCCCGGTCAAAAGGGCCTTATGCTTGCACAAAAGGCGGGCAATGATTCAAGTCCATCCAAACGGGAAAAGAAAATGACGATAGAAGATCAAGATAAAACCCAAACCGTGCGCCTGTCAGTGTTGGGCATGCGCTGTGCGGGCTGCGTGGGGGAGGTGGAAGGCGCATTGCGGGCAGTGCCGGGCGTGGCGAGCGCGGATGTCAACTTTGCGGATCATACGGCTATTGTGCGGGGCGGGGCCGACATTGAAGCTTTAAAAACCGCAGTGCGGGAGGCCGGTTTCGACGCGGCGGTGATGGAAGGCTTGGACGACCTTGGCGGTCAGGATGAACAAGAGGAAGCCCGCTACCTAAGCTTGCTGAACAAAGCCAAAGTGGCGGCGATTTTGGGTGTGCCATTGATGTTGGGGGCGCATTTCAACTGGTTTCCCGAATTGGGTACGGTGGCAGGGGCGAGGTTCTGGGGCATCGTGTCGGCGCTGACCTTGGGCGTAATGTACTATTCGGGCGGACATTTCTACCGGGGTGCGATCAATTCATTCAAGCACCGGCAAGCCAATATGGATACGCTTATTGCCTTGGGCACGGGTGCGGCTTGGTTTTTTTCCACCGCCGCCATCGACTTTGCCGATATCCTGCCGAAAGGCTCCAACCACGCTTATTTCGAGGCGGCGGCGATTATTTTAGCGTTCATTAACTTAGGCTCGGCCTTGGAAATGAAGGCCAGGGGCAAGACCTCCTCGGCCATTCGCCAGTTGATCGGCTTGCAACCGCGCACGGCGCGGGTGGTGCGCGAGGGCTTGGAAATCGACGTGCCCATCGCCGACATCGGCCTGGGGGAAACCCTGCGCGTGCGTCCCGGCGAGAAGATCGCGGTGGACGGCGTGGTGATGGAAGGTCATTCCAGCATTGACGAGTCCATGCTGACTGGAGAGTCCATCCCGGTGGAAAAGGGGGCGGGCGCGGACGTGGTCGCCGGGACGATCAACGGCAACGGCAGCTTCCTGTTCCAAGCCACGCGCATAGGCCGCGACACTTTACTAGCCCATATCATCAGCAGTGTAAGGCTGGCTCAAGCCAGCAAACCGGCCATTTCCCGTCTGGTGGATAAAGTGGCGGGGGTGTTCGTGCCGGTGGTGGTGGGCATTGCCGCCTTCACCTTCCTCGTCTGGTGGATCTTCGGCCCCACTCCCGCGTTGGGTTACGCCTTCGTCACCGCCATGACCGTGCTAGTCATCGCCTGTCCTTGTGCCTTGGGATTGGCAACGCCTATCTCCATCATGGTGGCCGTCGGACGGGCGGCGCAGAAAGGCATCCTCATCCGCAACGGCGACGCACTGCAAACCGCCGGCAAGCTGACCTGTGTGGTGCTGGACAAGACCGGCACGGTCACCAAAGGCAAGCCCAGTGTCGCCTCGGTCGAGGCCGCCGATGGCTTTGAAGTGGACGGTATATTGCGACTGGCGGCCAGCCTGGAAACCGGTTCCGAGCATCCTTTGGCTTCGGCCATCATTGCCGAAGCCGACCAACGCGGATTGGAGCGTCTGCCCGTCCAAGCCTTCCAAGCAGTGTTGGGGCGCGGGGTGCAAGCCACCATCGAAGAACATGCCGTGTTGTTGGGCAACCAAGCCTACATGGACGAAAACGGCGTGGATTGCGGCGAACTGTCAGAACGCATCCAAGCACTAGCCAAGCAAGGCCAAACCCCCGTCCTGTTGGCAGCGGACGGCAAGGCGATAGGATTGATCTCGGTGGCCGACCCAATCAAAGCCGATTCCGCCGCCGCCATTGCCAAACTCAAGGAACTGGGAGTCCGTGTGCTGATGGTGACGGGCGACAACCCAGTCACGGCGCAAGCCATCGCCGCCCAAGCCGGGATTACCGAGGTACGCGCCCAAGTAATGCCGCAAGACAAGGCGGCTGTGGTCAAGGAATTGCAAGGGCGCGGCGAAGTGGTGGGCATGGTCGGCGACGGCATCAACGACGCACCGGCGCTGGCCCAGGCCGATGTCGGCTTTGCCATCGGCACCGGCACCGACATCGCCATCGAGAGCGGTGATGTGGTCATCATGCGCGGTTCGCTGTTAAAAGTCGCCGATGCCATGATGCTATCACGGGCAACGGTGCTGAACATCAAGCAGAACCTGTTTGGTGCGTTCATCTACAACACCTTGGCCATACCCATTGCCGCCGGTGTGCTTTACCCCGCCTTTGGGCTTTTGCTCAACCCGATGATCGCCGGTGCCGCGATGGCCCTGTCCTCGGTTACGGTCGTCACCAATGCCAATAGGTTGAGGTCGCAGTAGATTTTTCGCCAAAAACGTAAAACTCAATTCGTAGGGGCGGGTTCCAAACCCGCCCGAAGCTAATTAAAAGTAGGTCGGCATCCCCATGCCGACAATTACGCCCGAATCGTGGCGGGGTTTGCAACCCCGTCACTCACGTTTTGTAAACTGCAATCGGCTCAGCTTTGATAAAATTGGAGTATGACGATGTCCGCAAGTTTTAAAGATCAAGACCCTCTCATCACCGAAGAAGAATATCTCAAAGGGGAACTCACCAGTGAGATCAAGCATGAATATCAGGAATATGTTTTGATTGAACAGGATTTTGTCGATGTGGAAGTTTGCCGCCGTTCGGAAGGTTGGGTTTCCAATCATTACTTTATGGGTGATGAAGTCACGTTTGAGTCAATCGGTTTGACGGTTCCGGTTGAGGAGATTTATGCGCGGGTGGAAAATGAAGATGTACGCCTGTACTTTGAAGAAAAACAAGCTGTTTTGGCTGAAAGCCCATCAGAATTGTCAAGTCCTGGTTAAGTTATTTCCCGTTCCCGCGCTCCAGTGTGGGAATGCCTACCTCGGTATTCCAGCGCCGCATAATCGACCGCAGGAGCGGTCAAGATGGGTTACTACGCTGGAGCTGGAGCGTGGGAAGCAGAAAAAGTTGCGACGGGGTGGATTCCGTTGCGCTTTGACTTTATCACCAGTACTGTTGCGGACAGTTGAGAAACGTATAATGAAGTGGACTTATCACGATAGAGTAAAAAAATGACTATATGCTTAGCAAAGATCGAAGATGACGGTATCTATGTTGCTGCTGAAAGATGCGGCATTACTAATCAGAAACCTTTCAATAGTAAAA
Organism: uncultured Methylococcaceae bacterium; assembly: GCA_903857165.1. Taxonomy (GTDB): domain Bacteria; phylum Pseudomonadota; class Gammaproteobacteria; order Methylococcales; family Methylococcaceae; genus Methylumidiphilus. Next base: position 13,545 of record CAIODU010000104.1, read on the forward strand.
TAATCAAAATTCAAAATTTCCCAGAAGTAATTATACTTATTTCCGGTGGTTTGGATCACTGGAAATTGGTCGTAAATGAATATCCGAATAAAATTCAGCCAACGCTAAATGATGCAGTCAAACGAATTGCCGAACTCCTTGAACAAATGACTGAACTTCCTAATGACAATCATGCTTTAGTTTGCGGCTATGAAAATAAAACCCCAAAAATTTATCGTATTGATAAATTTGAATTCAAAAATATGGAAGAGCCGCAGCAAACAAAAGGATATAATATCGAGCCGCTGGGAAAACCGAATTTAGCCATATTAGCAGCACAGAAAGCACATGAATTATACGCTTCTGGGCATTCTCTATCAGAGGCTTTAGAAGAAGGAATTAAATCGCAGAAGGACCCCAATTTTGTCGTTCCTCCAGTAGATTTAGATATATTACTACCTCCGCAATGATCCAGCATTTCCGTAGGGTGTGGTGAGGAACGAACCGCACCGTTCGAGTTCCCCCGGTTGATGCGGTTCGCTACGCTCACCACATCTACGGACTGCGGATAGTTGCGAAGCGGGCCGGGGTTTGCGAAGTAGGCGCGGCGGGGTTTGTAACCCCGCCGCTAACGTTTTGTGCGAAGTCACGGCATCCGATATGGCACAAAACGTTGGGCTGGTTCCCAAGCTCCTGCTTGGGAACACTTAAGTCTTCAAGCTCCTGCTTGTTCGTTGACCGTTCCTCGGGGAAGCTGGAGCTTCAAAGACCGCATTCCCAAGCAGGAGCTTGGGAACGAGCAAAGGCGCAATAGCAGTACTCCGCGTATTGCGCCGAATGGATAAAAAGGGCCGTAGCCGGGTAAAAACTATCTCTCGTTCCCACGCTCTCCAGCGCTCGCCGTTATACACAAGTGTAAGAGGCCCGTCATTCCGGCATGGACTGCCGGAATCCAGTCACAAGGATGTAAACCTAGGGGCTGGCAACTTACCTGAATCAAGCACTTGTGCAAGCGGCAAGTTACCGTCCTTAGGCTCTGGATTCCGGCAGTCCATGCCGGAATGACGGCGTTTTTGGCTCGGCGGGACTTGTGTATAACGACGAGCGCACCAGCGTGGGAATGCCTGCCCCGGCGCTCCAGCGTCGCGTAACTGACCGCAGGAGCAGCCATGACGATTTGGTATTGTTGACTCCGTGTCAACCAATCACAAAGCAGAACGTTTCTTGGCTACTCCAATCCAACCCAGCAAACCGGAAACAAGCAACCACGCAGTTCCTGGAAGCGGGATGACTTGGGCCTGGAAGGTTCCTGCTATCGGCAGGTCCGAATCTTTGAACCCGACTACGTAAAACATATTCGGGTTGGCGACGGGAGAGGTGCTGCCATTGGGAATTGCAGTGCTGAGGAAATCATTGTCATTAGCCACATAGAGCGTATGCAGCACCTGGCCCTGATAATCAACATCCAAGCCGAAGGCCAAGCCCTCAATTTTTGCGGGTATTAGATTGCTGCTGATGCCATTGTCGTTTAGAAGGGTTTTAAAATCCAGAAACAACTGCTTGTTCACTGCGAACGGCAACAGATTGGTTTGTCCACTGATCCCGCTTGAGACTGAGCATTCTTTTTGATGGACAATTTTCAAGCTAATTGAGTGTCGATTGGGGGGGTGTTCGGACAGGGCTGGCCTATGACTGGGCATTGGCAGGGTTCAGTCTGCCCTTTTTGGCCGCCGCCTTAAGCTAATG
>CAIODU010000105.1 GCA_903857165.1 uncultured Methylococcaceae bacterium
AAGTGTCTGATTCAAGCTACACATCAACCCGCAGATTCACCTCCCTGTGACTGGATTCCGGCAGTCCATGCCGGAATGACGGGCTTCGACCACTTGTGTATAACGATGAGCGCCGGAGCGTGGGAGCCATCACAACCCGGATTGCGCCGCAAGGCGGCTCCATCCGGGCTACGCTGGCTCCTAAATGCTGGGCGGGATTTACAATCCCGTCCGCAAGCTTGAGTATTTTGGCGGATGCCGGTTGCCATGCACGAAACGTAAGCGACGGGATTACAAATCCCGTCGCGCTTCGGAACCAAAATAACCCGGATAGCATGAAAGGAGCGTCAAAGCTTGCTTTGACAGTGAAATAGCAAATGCGAAGCTTGCTTCGCCGGTCAAAGCAAGCTTTGACGCTCCAATCCCAGGTCGTTGCGTAACCTCGGTAAACCATCATTTGGTAGCCCTTGGATCTGTGCCTCGATAAACCCGGATTACGCCGCAGGGCGGCTCCATCCGAGCCATGCTGGCTCAATTCACTACTTCTCGGTCGTAGGATGTGCCGACGAAGGAGGCGCATCATTCGCGATTGATGGGCTTCGCAAGCTCAGCCCATCCTACGGCCCTGTCTGCCCTACCAGGCTGGCTAGATTTAATGTCTATTCATGAGTCGCAACTGATACCGAGTGGTTTCTAAACCAAACCCTTGATATTGAGCATATGCAAAGACAGGGATTGTCGCAAGATTGACGGGCATGAAAAGCATATTATTACTCATGGCTACTTGTAACTGTCCCATGGCTATATCATGCGTAATCGAAAAAGCCTGAAATCCTGGGACGTTCTTAACAAGAGTTTGCATAAATTTGCTGTTTTCAAACCGAGAAACCAAGTCTCCCTGCGATGCAGGGGTTCCAATTTGACTGATATTACTTGTTTCTACCGCCGAACCCATTTGAGCATTCTCAATGGTTCCACAGGCACCCCCACCGAAGGAACACCCGCCAACCGAGTTATTACCCGCATCTTTAACAAGATCGTATCCTGGTTTTAAAACGGCATCTTTGCTTGCAGGTTTCAAGCTAGAGTCATAGGTGGTTGAATATTTGGGCCAGTTTTCCCTCACATAAGTATCCAATGCAGTCTTTCCTAGAGAGGCAAGAAATGCATATTCAAACCCTTTCCCAAAATCCCCGCCCATTGCCGTTGAACTGACTCCGCCCCCAGTTCCGGCGGCTAGTGCTTTATAGTACCAATCATAATTGGCAAAGTATCCGTTAAGACCTCCAGCAAAACCGCCAGTAACGCCTCCAATTAGTGCATAATTCAAATTGCCACCGCTACCGACAAAGCCAGCAGCAAAGCCTGCACCCGCTCCCACAGCAGCGGAACCAGCCCAACTTAGCCCCCCTCCGGCTGCTAACGCCCAACTATAACCTCCTGTGGTAAGAAGATTGCCGATGTAAACTCCAGTAAAATAAGCAACAGCAATGGTGACAGCAACCCTGACAATTGGGTTATTCCAAAGCTTACTAAAAAACTTCCCAATACTCCCAAACAACCCATACCCACTGGGGTCGGTGAACACTAGGGGATTGTTCATCACATAGGAATATCGGTTGTACGATTGCAAATTATCCGGGAACTGGATTTGCGGGTCCGCACTCAAAAACCTCCCCAACGTCGGGTCATACACCCGCCCGTTCATGTGGATGAGGCCGACTTCCGGCAGTTCCTCGTGGCCGGTGAAGCCGTGGCGGGTTGCGCCAAAGTTGCCGTAGAGAGGTGTCCTCGCCCCAAACGGGTCGAACGCATAACGGGCCAGCACAACGGCGTTGTCGTCCGTCACCGCGTCGATGCTGCCTAAATGGTCGGTGTGGAAATACCGGGTTTGCTTGTAGCCGCCATTGGTGACGACTTCGGCTATCGCCTTGCCTGCTGCGTAAACCGTATGACGGGATTCGCCGCCGACGGTCTGCTCGAAATGACCGCCCAAATCCATGCGTGGATTCAAATAGACGGTCATCCCGTTCGGGCCGGTTTGGCGGAAACGCGCATGGTTGGCATCGTAGTCAAACGTCACCGTGTTGGTGCCTAGCACTATCTTCGACGCCATGTCAAACGAGGTGTAGGCCACCGTGCGATTGTTCAGCCCCAAGGTTTGATTGCCATTGACATCGTATTGCAAGTTGGCGTTGACATTGCCGGTGATGCGCGTCACGGCATGGGGCTTGGAATCGTAGAAATAACTGCCGACATCGGTCTTGAAGCTGATATTGCCTAATTGGTCATATTGGTAATTCAATATCTTGCCTTTAGGGCCAAGATCGACGGTCAGCCGGTCCAGTTCATCATAGACAAAGCTGTCCCCGCGTTGTGTCGCGTAGTCGTCACGCGAGATCAGATTGCCGTTTTGATCGTGGTTCAAATGCAAGTTTTGAATGTCCGGGTTCACGCCAAACTTGCCGGTGGCAATGTAAGTCGGTCTGCCCATGCCGTCAAAACTGCGTTGGGTGTACAAATTATTGCCCAAGCGTTCCAAGATGATGCGCCCCGAGGCATCCACGGTTTGCGCTTGCCAGTAAGGGGTTTGCGTCGTGCCATCCAATACTTGTGACAGATAGCCATTGCCGTTGTAGACATTGACCACGGACAAGCCCGTCGGCTGGATGAACCGCGACACTCGTCCAAGGCTGTCATATTGGGTGGCTTGGTAATACGAACCCGCACCGTTGATACTGGTCGTGGTTTGCGCCAGCCGCCCGAAGTTGTCGTAAGCATAAGACCGGGCGAACCCGTTGCTGGTGGATTCCGCCGCCAGTTTGCCGATGCCTTTAGCAACGGTGTCCCAGGTCCAAACGCTGGTCAAATCCGCTTCTTGCCGTTTGACGACACGGCCTAGCGGGTCGTAGTAAACATAGGTGATCTGGCCCTTGGCATTCTTCTGCCAGAGCATTTCACCGAGCACGTCATAGCCATACGACCAAGTGCCCATGTCCGGGTCGGTCATGGCGATTTTGCGGCCGCGCAGATCGTAACTCAGTGATACGGCATTGCCCTTGGGGTCGATGGTTTTCAGCGGACTGCCGAACGGGTCGAAGTTGAACAGCATGGCATTGTTCAGCGCATCCACGGTTTTCACCACGAGTCCCAAGCCATTCTTGACTTGCGTGGTGGTGCGGCCTAGCGGGTTGGTGACACTGACGGTCAGTCCGTTGTAGCTGGATTGCGTCACGCCGCCATCGGCTTCGATGACTTTGACGGTACGACCTAGCAAATCATATTGGAACTGCGTCCAACTGACCGCTTCACCGGGGAAGTAGGGGCGTGAAGTCGCAGTGACTTGGCCCAAGTTGTTATACACCTTGTCCACGCTGGCAACCCGCCCGTCAAAGCCGACGCTGGATTTGCGCAGTTCCCGGTTCAGGCTGTCGTAAAACACCGTGCTGGCCGGTGCGCCGCTTGAAGTGCTGGTGATGTAATATACGCCATTGGCGGGGCAGTTTGACGCACAGAAGTTATAGGAAAAGCTGCTTTGCGTGCCGTCGGCGCGGTTTTCTTGCAGCTTGCGCCCGAAGCCGTCATAGGCCCAGTAGGTCGTCAAACCGTTGGGACCAGTTAAGGAAAGCGGATTGCCAAAGCCAGGTTCAAACGTCCGGGTTTCTTTATGGCCCAAGGCATTAGTGCTGCTGACGGCAAAGCGGCCTTGCGCGTCGTATTGGGTGCTGCTGGTGCGGGTAGTAATATCCGCCCCGCTGACCGTCACCGCCACGCGATTGCCGAAGGCATCAAGAGTATAGCTGGTCGTCAGTTTTAGGCTGGCAATGTCAGGCTCGATGATTTCCTGCGTCAACAAGCCCGAACTCGCCTCATAGGCAAAGGCCGAGGTGCGGGTTGCCGTGGCTCCGGTCGGCAAGGCACTCGTGACGGTGGCGCGGGTCAAACGCCCAAGCAACCAGTTCGTGGTGTCGTTGGTGTAAGTGTTCGTCGTGGTTTTGACATTGCCAAACGGGTATACCAGCCCGGTGCTGGTATACCCGTCGTCGGTGGCGACTTTGATTAGCGTGGCATTGCCATAAGCATCATAAGCGGTGTTGGTTTGCGTCCTTGGCAACGCAGCACCGTTCAAGTCCCAGCCTTGTTCAGTGGTTTGGACTAAATCACTGCGATGATAGGAACCGCCGCCTAGGGAGGTGTTCTGCCAAGTGTTCTGCGCGTAGTTCAGCCATGCGCCATTGGCAGCTTGTTTTGCTACGGTTAGCGGCAAACCTTGATACGGGTAATTCTGGCTATAGGTCGTCGTTGTATAGATGCCGGTTTGCGGGTCGCTGGCGGTTACTTGACGGAAGCCGAGGAAACCGCCGCCGAGTTCATGGATTTTGGCTCCGGCGTAAGTGTAGTTGGTAGAGTAATTGCCGCCGATGCCATTGGAGGTTTGGGTTTGGGAAACGACGTATAGCGGGCCTTGGAAGTCTAAATAGGGATAGGATGAGTTACTGTCTTTTGCATAGATACTAATGTCTGCAATTGGCTTATAGGTGATACTGGTAGTAGCTCCTAGGCCAGAAGTAATAGTGGCAAGAAGATCAGGGAAAGGCATGTTGGCTAGACCTACCCAACCATCATTGGTAGCTTTCCTTACTTGAATCCAATCTGCTTTGCCATCTCCATTCACATCAGCAAAGTAATGCTGGTAACTATTCGTCGCTCCACGAGCAGGCGAGTAATTCGACCAATGGGTAAAATTACCATCGGTCGTAGCCAGACCTACCCAGC
>CAIODU010000106.1 GCA_903857165.1 uncultured Methylococcaceae bacterium
CGGCGCGAAGGAACTCAAAACCATCAACGCCACATCGGGAAGCATCAGCAATGTCTGTCATCTCTCGTAAGCCATCAACAGTCGGGTATTGTGCTACGAGAACGATCTCTCTGCCTCAAAAAAAGGCCAAAGTCGAGTTAGAACTATCCCGCCATTGAATTGTCATTATTAGGGGGGATGGGTCACCAATACGGTTGAATTAAGCAATGATCACATGACACGTAGGGCGGCAACCCTTTGCCGCCAAGGGAGGGAGTAAGCCCATTGTCGGCATGGGGATGCCGACCTACCCCTTAATTCAACAGCATTGGGATGGGTCGCCCCACGTTCGGACTGATCGGGTGCCAGTAGCCATTAGCCACACGACTCGGCAATGGCTGTCTGTTAGGTATCCTCATTCACATCTTAATAACTGATATGACGCAGTTGTAGGGCGGCCTTCAGGCTGCCGACCGAGGCCGGCGACACCTTCGCAAGCCAAAGCGGCCTGAAGACCGCCCTACAGATGATCGCTGCATGACATCAGTTAATAACTACAAAACATCGGGGGTTATGATGAAGATAGTCTATGGTCTTATATCCTTTTTTCTTGTGTTGAGTTTGCACGGCTGCGGCGGCGAGGCCGATGTCGGTGACCTGAAATCAACGGTTGGCATGAGTAAGGATGAAGTGGAATCGAGGTACGGCAAGCCCCAAACCTCTGTCTTGGAAGCCACCGACGATCACCCTGGTGGTTATTGGTTGTACAAAGTCAAGTCTGGAGCCATTTGCAAATTGCGCTTCGACCTTCCCCCACGGGTTATTGGCGCGGATTGCTGATCGAACCAAAGCTTTTACCCTGCACTTTCCGTTCGTTCAACAGGATGTAAGGGCGAACGGAATCTTCTTGGGTAATATTAACAATTGACTCTTTACAATGCTCAGGCTATTGTTACCCCGCATCCGTTTTGAGATCGGTGTTTTATTGCCAACGCAGCAGCGGCCAATGCTTTAAAACATCCGTTAGAGACCGCCGATTTCTAAATGGAGCAGGACTTAACCACTCTGGATTAAGTGAAAGGATCACCTAGTGACAGGAAACATACGCCATGCGCACCACCCATCGCAACAAACCCGACTTTCGCCTTCAACCCATCGTTATTGCCGTTCATCTGGCACTGGCCGGTGCCGCCATGGCCGACCCCGCGCAGAACGCCCTGCCCACTGGCGGGCAGGTTGTCTCCGGCCAGGCGACCATCCAGCAGCAGGGAGGCAGCATGGACATCCAGCAAGGCACCCCCAGGGCCGCCTTGGACTGGCAGACCTTCAACATCGGTGCGCACAGGCGCAAGTCAACTTCCACCAGCCCGACGCCAACTCCGTGGCGCTCAACCGCGTGGCCGTGGGCAATGCCTCGGTCATTGAAGGCAAGTTGACCGCCAACGGCCAGGTATTCCTGATCAACCCGAGCGGCGTGTTGTTCGGCAAGGGGGCGCAGGTCGATGTGGGCGGCTTGGTGGCGACCACGATGAACATCAGCAACAAGGACTTTGCCGCCGGCAATTACCGCTTCAGCCGTGACGGGTCTGTTGGCGAAGTGGTCAACCAAGGCGTGATCAAGGCGCGGGACGGCGGCTATGTCGCCCTCGTCGCGGCGACGGTGCTAAACGAAGGGACGCTACAGGCCAACGGCGGCGGCACGGTGGCGTTGGCGGCGGGCGACGGGGCCACGCTACAGTTC
>CAIODU010000107.1 GCA_903857165.1 uncultured Methylococcaceae bacterium
CCATGAAGAATCTGATCCGTAGAAAAAAAATAGAGTCCACGAAAGACACGAAAAGCACGAACAAAAGCAAGATTCGTTCGTGCCTTTCGTGTTTTTCGTGGACGATTCTTTTGGTGGATTCATTATTGGAAATCACCTTATCAAGCCGCAATATCAATCTCATAAGTTTCGAGTTCGGCACTCAAATCTCGTATTGCAGCCAGATAGTCCTGAATTGCATCTTGAATGTTGCTAAGAGCTTCTTCCTCGGTATCCCCTTCCGACCAGCAACCCGGCAAACCGGGAACCGAAACGCTGATGCCTTCATCGTCACGATGGAAAACAACGGTATATTTCATGAGTGACTGCCTCGCGATCAAAAAACTAGAATAAACCACTTATCTTGCCCGTATCATCCACATCAATCCGCTCCGCCGCCGGTTTTTTAGGCAAGCCGGGCATGGTCATGATATTGCCGCAGATGACGACGACAAACTCCGCGCCATGGGCCGGGCGGACTTCCCGGATTGGCAAAATATGGCCGGTGGGTGCGCCTTTCAACGTGGGGTCGTGGGAGAATGAACTTTGCGTCTTGGCGATGCACACCGGGAAATGGCTGTATTCCTCGCTGAGTTCCGCCAACTGCCTACGCGCCTTGATGTCGGCGGTGATGTCGGCAGCACCGTAAATCTTGGTGGCAATGGCCTTGATTTTATCCCACAACGGGGCGTGTTCGTCATAGAGAAAACGGAAATCGGTCTTGCCTTTTTCCAATATGACAAGCACCTCGCGGGCCAAGGCTTCCGCGCCTTTGCCGCCTTCCGCCCAGTGGGTGCAGATGATGGCCTTGGAACCGAGCGCCTCGACTTTCTGTTTCAGCAAGGCGACTTCGGCAGGCGTATCAGTGGTGAAATGATTGATGGCAACCACGCAAGGCAAGCCGAATTGCTGTTGGATGTTATTCAAATGCCGTTCCAAATTGACAAAACCCTGCTCCAGGGCATCCAAATTCTCGGCACTCAGGTCTTTCACCTCCACGCCCCCGTGGGATTTCAATGCCCGCACGGTGGCGACCAGCACCACTGCGTCGGGCTGTATGCCCGCTTTGCGGCATTTGATGTCGATGAATTTCTCCGCGCCCAAATCCGCGCCAAAACCGGCCTCCGTAACCACGATGTCGGCCAATTTAAGCGCGGTCTTGGTGGCGATGACAGTGTTGCAGCCATGGGCGATGTTGGCGAACGGCCCGCCATGGACGAAGACTGGATTGTTTTCCAAGGTCTGGACCAAGTTTGGCCGCAGTGCGTCTTTCAACAAGGCCGCCATTGCGCCATGGGCTTTGAGGTCGCGGGCAAAGATGGCCCGATTGTCACCCAAGGTGTAACCAACCAGAATATTGCCCAGACGCTCGCGCAACTCTTTGATCGAGTTGGAGAGGCACAGAATCGCCATGACTTCGGACGCGGCGATGATGTCAAAACCGTCTTGACGGGGGAAACCGTTGTGAGGCCCGCCCAGGGCGACGACAATGTCGCGCAATGCCCGGTCGTTCATATCAATGACGCGCTTCCAGTGCAACCGGCGCTCGTCCAAGTTGAGTTCGTTGCCTTGGTGAATGTGGTTGTCGACCATTGCCGACAGCAAGTTATGGGCAACGCCAATGGCATGGAAATCCCCGGTAAAGTGCAGGTTGATATCCTCCATCGGCATCACCTGCGAATAGCCACCGCCGGCCGCCCCGCCCTTCACGCCGAAACAGGGTCCCAGCGCGGGTTCACGTAGACAAACCATGGTTTTATGACCGAGGCGGTTGAGCGCGTCACCCAAGCCCACGGTGGTGGTGGTCTTGCCTTCACCGGCCGGGGTGGGGCTGATGGCCGTCACCAGAATCAGTTTGCCGTTGGGCCGGTCTTTGATGCTTTCGATGTACTCCAGCGACAATTTCGCTTTGTAATGGCCGTAAGGGTCGAGATGCTCCGCGTCTATGCCCAGTTTTTCCTTGGCTAGGCTGACGATGGGTTTCATAGTGGCAAGCTGTGCTATTTCAATGTCGGACATGTAAGTTCCTGAAAGTGGGTGTCTTCATGGCTACGAACGAAGGAAAGTGGATACCCGACGCTAAAAGGCTTTGAAAATGGGTTCTATTTTATCAGTGACAGCGGGAATTCACGACTACCCATGACTTTCCACTTCCTGCCGGCTCGTCCGGCCCACTGTGGCATAAACGCACTGGTTAGTGCCAGCCTGTATGGCTTGTTCACACTGCGGATTCGCACAGGCGGCCTTGAGCGAGGGAACACACTGGAGATTGCCGGGACACGGCAATTTCCGCACGAAGCGCGAGCGGGCGACATGGTAGGCAGGGTCTTCGCCCCAAAAGTTCTGGTTCATTTCCTCCAACTCTTCCAAGCGGTATTGTTGCAGCGGCTTGATTTCCTCGTCGGCTTCGCTGGTTTGCCGCTTCAGATCGATGATCGCGTCGAAATCATCCCGCTTGGCCACTTTTTCGGCAATGCGGACGATTTGCCCGTGGAAACCCGAAAAATTGTCAGGGGTGAAATCGTCCTGAATGATGATATCGTCAATCAAGCCAATGGCCTTGGCATATTCGACGCTGACGGGCAAGCATTGTTCGGTCAGTCGGATCGCCAATTCACTGCCTACCCGCTTGGGCAAAGTATAGGTCCAGTATTCCGAGCCGTACAATCCCCCCATGCCCTTGTAATGGGGGTTGAGCACAATACCCGCACGCGCAAAGACCCGGTCCGCCGCCAATGCCACCATCACGCCGCCCGCCCCCGCGCTGCCATACATAGAGGCAATCACGAAGTGATCGGTGGCGGTAAGCAGGGCAAGGATCAAATCATCCATCGCATTGATGTTAACCCAAGATTCCTCCGCCGGGTCGGCGGCGGCCTCGATCAGGTTCAAATGGATGCCGTTGGAGAAGAAATCCCGCCCGCCGGACAGCACAATCACCCGCGTGGGCCTGCTTTTGGCATACATCACCGCCTCACTCAGCCGCTGGCAGTGTTCGGTGCCCATAGCGCCGTTGTAGAAACGGAAATTGACATAGCCAACTTGGTTGAGTTCCTCGTACCAGATGTCGCGGAAGGTTTTGGTCGGCGTCGAATAGTGCAGCGGAACAGCCACTTCCGGCACCTCGTCCAGTAACCCCCCTAGGGCATCGGTGGCTGGCAGTTTGATAAAGCCGTCGGCCACCCGTCCCTTGGGCCGAAGATGGGAAATCCACACCGCCCCGTCCACCGCCGCGCGGCAGATGGCCCCGTGGCGTTTCGCGATGATGCTGCCAGGAACGCCGATCAAAGTCCCTTCCTCGTGGGCGCCATGAAGGTAAAATGGCTCGCCGCCGATGTCGTCCAGCACACCGGGTTGGCCGTCGGCGGAGCTGATTTTCTTGATGATGTCCACCACCCGGTCGTTCTGCCAGTCAATTTGCCGTTGAGCGGGTTTCACGGATGGACGATAGCGGCCGCGTACTTCGGGGCGGGAGTAATCCAGCGGCGCAGGAACGAACAAGCCGGTCTCGAAACGATGCACGGCAACCATCATCGCCTTCATCGCAGCTTGGGCGACCTCATCCCGATAAAGGCTGCTTTTGCTGCCATCGCGCATTTTGAATTGATAGTTTGCCCAGATCGGCCCGGAGTCCATTTGCTCAGCCGCCTCCACGGCTATCACCCCCCATTCCTGTTCTGAGTTCAAAATTGCCCAATCCAAAGAATTCGGCCCACGATCCCCAATAATGCCGGGATGCATGATAATACAGGTATGGTTCTGCCATAGGTCGCGGGGTATGACATGGGCCAGCATCGGGCAAAGAATCAAATCAGGCTGGAATTGCCTTACCGCGTGGCGCATGGTTTCAGCCGTGGTGGCCGAAGCCACACTCACTTGATAATGGCTGGCATTAAGCCAGACATGGGCCAATTGGGTCAGGCTATTGTAGGAACTTGAAAGAAGTAATATTTTCATGGTTTTATCCTATTTCAAATCAATCGTTGAATATTGTAGGGGCGGGTTCCAAACCCGCCCTGCGTTGTAGATTGTTGGGCGGGTTTGGAACCCGCCCCTACATTAGAATTTTAAAAACAACCCGATCAATCATTGCTCTTTCTGGAATTGAAATCGCTCACGGTAATCCTGCGGGCTGACTTTTAAATGGCGATGGAACGCCCGGCGCATATGCTCGTCGCTGCCGAATCCACTCTGCTCGCAGATGACTTTCATCGGCTGCTGGGTTTGCTCGATTTTGCTTCGGGCGACATTGATGCGAATCTGCTCGACGAAGCTTGCCGGGGTCACGCCAACCTCCTTTAGGAAAACTCTGGCAAAATTGCGCGGGCTCATCGCCAGCCGCTGCGCCAAGGCATCCACGGATAGGTCTTCGGCCGGATGGTCGATGATCCAGCCCTGCAACTCTCGCACATCCATCCGTGTTTTCGCCTCCACCGGAATAAAACTGCTGAATTGCGACTGCCCGCCGGGACGACGGAAGAAAACCAACAAAAAACGGGCGACACGGTTGGCGACTTCGCTGCCCCAATCCTCCTCGACCAAGGCCAAGGCTAGGTCGATGCCGGCGGTGATGCCGCCGGAGGTGTAAAACTCACCGTCGCGGACGAATATGCGGTCAGGTTCGACTTGGAGCGTTGGATAGTCCCTCGCCAAGTTTTCACAATAACCCCAGTGGGTGGTGGCCTTGCGACCGTCGAGCATCCCGCTTTCGGCCAGCAAAAACGCCCCTGTGCAAATGGAGCACACCCGTCGTGCGCCTAGGGATCTTTGCCCGATCCACTCGACCATCTCGCCGTTTTTCCTTGCCGCCATGGCATTCCCGCCTGAGACAATCAAGGTGTCAAACTCGTCCCCCGCTTCGGCAAAGGCACGGTCGGCGACGATTTTCATACCAGACAAGGTCTTCAGCGATCCCGCCTGTTCCGCCAGTATCTCGAAGGAATACATCGGCTGCGAGGCCATGCCGAGGTGACGCAGCGTCACATTGGCCCAATGGAAAATCTCCAAAGGCCCACAGACATCCAAAATCTCGCAATCGGCAAACGCCAACATGCCGATGTGGCGGTGGGTTTGATCGGGTTGGAAAAGCGGTTTGCCCATTGCGTTTTATCACCTGCTGGCTGCTTGGTTCAAAAAATGTCATTTTCATACTGTTCGGATCAACCGAAACTTATTGTCCACTTGTCCGCCCCCGTCTGCAATGACAAACACCCCTCAATTTAGGACAACCCGCCATGGTTTGCATTTTGGGGGCTAAGAAAGGTTTTCTTGATTTATTGTTCGTTTTTTTGGATCAATCCTTTAACATGCAGGGTATGAGAACAATTTCATAAAAATTTTAAAGGAGCTTCAAGCCTTATGATCCCCATGGTTGATCTGAAAATCCAATACGCCCTGCTCAAAGACGAAATCGACGCGGGACTCCTTGCCGCACTGGAAAACACCGCCTTTGTGATGGGCCCCAACGTGCAGGCTTTTGAAAAGGAATCGACAGACTACTTAGGGCTAAAACACGCCATCGCCGTCGCCAACGGCACCGAGGCGTTGCACCTGGCCTTGATCGCGGCGGGGATAGGGGATGATGACGAGGTCATCACCTCTGCCTTTACGTTCATTGCCACGGCGGAGGCCATCCGCTACGTCCGCGCCAAGCCAGTGTTTGTCGACATTGACCCGCGTACCTTCAACATCACCCCCGAAGCGATTGAAGCCGCCATCACGCCTAAAACCAAAGCCGTCATGCCGGTGCATTTGTTCGGCCAACCCTGCGACATGGCGGGCATTCAAGCGGTCTGCGACAAGCATGGTTTGATCATCATAGAAGACTGCGCCCAGTCTTTTGGCGCATCCATCGGTGGCAAGCAAACCGGTAGCCTAGGTCTGGTCTCCGGCACCAGCTTTTTCCCCAGTAAAAACCTAGGGGCTTACGGCGACGGCGGCATGGTGATGACCAATTCCGACGACATCGCCAAGCAAGTGAAGATGTTGCGCAACCACGGCTCGGAAGTGCGTTATTACCATGACGTGATCGGCTACAACTGCCGTTTGGACGAGCTACAGGCCGTCATCCTGCGCGTCAAGCTCAAACATATCGAGGAATTCAATGCCGGTCGCCGCCGTGCCGCCCATCTTTATTCGCAATTGATGGCCGACTTGCCGTTGGAAACCCCTTATGAGGACGGAATTGGTGTACATGTTTACCATCAATATACCCTTCTTAGCGACCAGCGCGACGCGATCATGGTCGCATTGCAGAAAGCCAATATTGCCTGTGCGATTTATTATCCGGTCCCATTGCATCAACAGAAGGTATTTGCCGAGTATTGCGCTGGAGTTTCGTTACCTGCCACCGAAGCAGTCGCCAAGCGGTGTTTGTCGTTGCCGATGTTTCCAGAATTGACCGAGGAACAAGTGAGGGAGGTGGTGGGGGTGATTCGGTCAGCATTTGATGCTTAAAGCATCAGTCAGGGTCTTCTCATGAGTGTTCATGAACAAATCGTCGAATCCGAAAGCCTTATTCAATGGCTCGACGCTAAGATCGACGGGCTAGAAATTCAAGCTGACCTGCGGTCGCGCATCGCAGGCGGTTGCCTTGATGTCGTACTTGAGCATCAGAAGGGCATTGTCTTATTGGTATCAGAGAGGATTTACGCTTCCGCTTTCGGTCTTGTCCGTCTAATCTTCGAAGCATACGTGCGTGGAATATGGCTACATCAGTGTGCTACTCAACAGGACCTGAATCGATTTGAGAAGAATAAATTAGATAAGACATTTGACAACCTCATCCAAGAAATCGAAAAACTTGATGGGTTCAATAATGTTGATGTCCTTTCCAAAGTCAAGAATGCGTCATGGGCTGCAATGAATAGCTACACACACACGGGGTTTCACCAAGTTGTCCGGCGAAACAGAGATTCGACGATTGAACCAGATTACAGTGAAAATGAAATTATTGAAGTAGTCTCTTTTGCTAATGCAATTGGAGTTCTCGCTGCAATCGAGATTGCACGTTTAGCCCGAAATGAAATTTTAGCAAACGAAGTTTTAGAGAAGGCACAACATGTACTTCGCCCTAGCCGCTAACCACACGTTTTCTTGTTCCCAAGCTCCAGCTCTCCAATGCCGGTAAATTTGGCACAGACCTTACAGCACAGTGGGCCAGTAGCATACCATCAATAAGTTCAATCACATCGAGCCTGCCGTCAATTGGATCATTGACCTCTACATTGCCAGGCATACCCAGTTTAGGAACCTTAACCGAGGGCGGAGTCCCAGGGCTTCCTACAGTAAAGACCGCCATGGATACCTTGGGCAAAGCTTCGCAGTTTGCCACCGGTGCGACCAATCCACTTAGTGCTCTAAACAATTTAGGCGGGGTTAATCTTGGCAGTTTGAGCAGTTTGTCTAGCACAGCCACAGGAGCACTCAGCAGTTTGTCCGGAGTGGCCAGTAATCTCACTGGCTCGGTCACAGGTGCCTTGGACACGCTCAAAGGATCCATACCTGATCTTGGTAATTTCAGTAGTTTGTCCAAGTTAACTGATTTGTTGGGGTCAGGTGCCAGCAGTATTCTAGGCGGCTCTAGCGATAGTTTAGTGGCTGCTACCCAACCAGCAGGAGGATTCAGCAACACTGTAAATCGTGCCACAGTGGATGTGGCCACTGCTAAAATATTTGGCAGCAGTAAAATACCCACACCCAGTTTTGGTTATCCTGATCCTAGTTCTCCTACTGTGGCTGCTATACTTGATATCAGTGCTGCTCAAGACAAATTAAAAGATCTACAGGCTGGCGCCAACAATTTACTAGGAACAGTACAAAATGCCGTTGGGTCGTCTTTGGGAGGTATATCCTCGCAAGTTAATAGTTTGGCATCAACAGCAACAAAC
>CAIODU010000108.1 GCA_903857165.1 uncultured Methylococcaceae bacterium
CAAAGACGCGCTGCTCGTGGTCGAGGGCAGCCTTGGCATGGACGACTTTGCCGGTCAAATGCGGCTCACCGCTGAAAAGCTCTATACCATCGAGCAAGCCCGCGCCCGCTTCGCCAAGCATCTGCTGGTCGAATGGTCGCACCAACCCGCCAACCTGTCACCCCCCCATTCCGCTCTGGCGGATGAACTGGTGGAGTTGTTAAAACCCTTCCAGGGCGGACCCTGCCCGATTATGATCGATTACAGGGGTAAAGGTGCGAAATCCTTGTTGCAACTCGGCGATTTGTGGCGCGTCCATCCAGGTGAGGAACTACTCAACCGGCTGCGCAAACACATTGGCCCCGAACGGGTGAGAATCCAATACCAGAATGCGATGATAAACCTGTGATGGAATAGGTTACAATCGAAGGAAATAGCCCCCCAAGGCAAATGACGATGCGGGATGTTGACCTAAGGAAAACAATCGGTGTCGCCCAGCCCAATTGACGCACCGCCTCTTGACGAAAACGCTTAATGAAAAGATCTGCACTATTCATCATCCTTGCCTTGGCAGTGGCACTAACAACGGCCCAGGGACAGGATCTTACTGGCACTTATGAACAAGCCCTGCAAAGGGACCCGCTCATCCATCAGGCCGAAGCCAACCGCAATGCCGCGTTGGAAAACAAACCGCAAAGTATCGCCCGATTACTGCCTACCGTGGCAATCTCGGCCAATCTGAACCAGAATTGGGTGACAACGAAAACCAGCGATGCCACACAAAGGAATCTCTCTGGCGGCAGTGACGTAAGTTTTTGGAGTAGCATCTCCACTTTTAACCTGACCCAACCACTTTACCGTCACGATCTGTGGGTAAAATTAAGCCAGGCTGACAACCAAGTTGCCCAAGCCCAGGCAGAGTATGAAGCAGCGTTCCAAAATCTGATGCTGCGCACCTCCAAAGCCTATTTCGATATCCTCTACGCCCAGGACAACCTTGAATTTGCGCGGATGGAGAAGCAATCCATCGAGCGCCAACTGGAACAGGCCAAAGCCCGCTTCGAGGTGGGGCTGATCGCCATCACCGATGTCGATTCGGCCCAAGCCGGTTTTGATCAAGCCAGGTCCGGCGAAATCAAAGCGGAAAACGAACTGGCAAACGCCCGCGAAGCAATGCGGGTGATCGTCGGGGATTTCGACGGCGAAGTCGCCGCACTGCAGGCGGAGATACTCTTTAAACCGCCAGAACCGACGGATATTGAAATATGGAACCAGCGTGGACAGGAAGACAATCTCTTAATCATCGCCGCAACCAACCAGGCTGAATTGGCCAATAAGGCAATTGATGTGCAATACGCCGGTCATTTGCCCACGTTGGATTTGGTGGGTGTCGCCGGCTTCAACGAGAACAACCGGCCCAATAGCATACGCACCGAATCACAAATCATCGGCGTGCAATTGAATGTACCCCTCTTCCAAGGTGGGCTGGTCAACTCGCAGGTGCGCCAAGCCCGCGAACTCTCCAAGGCCGCCCAAGAAAATCTGGACGTGCAGCGCCGCAACGCGAGAATGCAAGTGAAAACCGCCTACCGGGGAATTGTCACCAGCATTAGCCAAGTGGCTGCCCTGAAATCTGCCGTGGCCTCCGCGCAAAGCGCCTTGGATGCCACCTCCGCCGGTTTCGACGTGGGAACGCGGACTATGCTCGATGTGTTGATCCAGCAACGAAACCTTTACCAAGTCAGGCGCGACTATGCCAAGACCCGCTACGACTACATCATGAATAGCCTGGCCTTAAAACAATCCACGGGCATCTTGACACGCGACGATTTGGAAATGGTGAATCGGTGGCTTTACAAGAATTAACGGGGTTGCAAGAAGTGCCTATTCGCCGTCATGAGAATTGCCGGCCGGCGGCGTATCTTCCAGCGCTTGAATGATGGCCGTGTATTGGTAAGACTTGGTAAGCTGGCGCAAAATCTGCCCCAATTCGCTGTCAAGGCTGGATATTTCCTCGACGATCCCGGCAATCCTGGCTGTATCCAAATCCAACAGGGCTTCCTCCAGTTTCATTCGCAATTCGGCGGGAAGGCCGCCAAGTGCCGCCGCGCCGACTGGGGCAGGCGGTGCAGCGGTGGCACGGCGAATGAAGCGGACGCCCAAATGTTTTGCCATACAGGTGAAGATGTCTCCGGGCCGGAACGGTTTGTTGACGATGCCGTCCATGCCGGCCGACAACAGATCGGCGCGCTGTTCCATGAACACCGAGGCGGTCACCGCGACGATTTTCACCGCTTCCCCCCCTTCCATGGCGCGGATGCGCCGGGTTGCCTCGATGCCGTCCATCACCGGCATGCGCCGGTCCATCCAGATGAAATGGGGTTTGAATTGCCGGAACAATTCGACCCCGGCAGCACCGTCCCCGGCCAACCGGACTTCAAAACCGATTTTTTCCATCAGGGTTTGCAGCAATAGCGCATTCTCTTGCCTGTCCTCGACGATGAGGACGCGGTAGCCTTCCTGCCCCGGTTCGAGGCCGATGACATCGCCCAACGCTTCCAGCGGCAACGGCATTGCCGTTCCCTCAGCACATTCAAGTGGCAGTTCCACCCTGAATAAGGAACCTTTGCCGGGAGTGCTTTCGACGCTGATGGCACCCCCCATGAGATCGGCGAATTGACGGCTGATGGCCAGCCCCAAGCCAGTGCCACGCTCGTTCGCCGCATTGCCGACTTGGAAAAACGCCTCGAAGATGCGGGACTGGGCGGACGGGCTGATGCCGATGCCAGTGTCCTCGACTTCGATCAACAGCTTGGATGCATCAACGTCCGGCAGGATGCCCAGCCGCAGGGCGATGCCCCCCCGATGGGTGAATTTGCAGGCATTGCTCAGCAGGTTGAGCAAAATTTGCCGCAGCTTGGCTTCGTCGCCAAGGATATGGCGAGGCAACCCGGCAGACTGGTCAACCAAGAAGTGCAGACCCTTATCGGTAATCCTCCCGCGCATCATGTCATCAATGTCTTGAATCAACACGGTTAAATTGATGGGGTGGTTGTCGAGGGTGATTTGCCCGGCTTCAATCTTGGACATGTCGAGGACATCATTGATCAAGGCGAGCAAATGCTGGCCGCTGCGACTGATGATACCCAAGTATCCCCTCTGTTTTTCGGTCAGGGCTTCATCCCCCATCAGCAGGCCGCTGAAGCCCAAAATGGCGTTCATCGGCGTCCTCAGTTCGTGGCTCATGTTGGCTAGAAACGACGATTTGGACTGGCTGGCCGCTTCGGCTTGCCACTTGGCACTCTCCGCTTCGGCAGTCCGCTCCTTGACCAGGTCTTCGAGATGGTCGCGGTATCGCTCCAGCGCCGCCTCCGCCTTCTTGCGTTCGGCAATCTCCTGGCGCAAGGACGCAATGGCTGTGGTCAACTCCTCCGTGCGATCGGCCACCCGGTCTTCCAGTTCCATGGTCAACATCAACAGATCCGAATTGGTCCGCTGTAGCTCGTCTTGGGTGATTCGCAACTCGGCAGCGCGATCTTCCACCCGCTGTTCCAATTCCATCGACAGGGCGACCAAGCCCCGGTTGGTCTCGGCCAATTCCTCTTGCAGCATTCGGATGATTGGATTGTCCGAGTCGCTTGGATGCGGCTGTGCTTGACGTTTCATCGGGCCGTCGTTTTGACAATCAGGATGGTGGCGTCATCGGTCAGTTTGGCCAAGGCGCGGAGCATGCCTTGGGCGACCACGCTGGCGGGCTTGCCGGCCAGTTGCGGGAAATCCCGCCAGTTCCAATGGGTGGTCACTCCGTCCGAATACAGCACCAGCATGTTTTCGGGTTCCCAAGTGTATACGCCGACGTGTGCGGCGGGTGTGTTCAAACCGACGATGCCCCGGCGCAGCATGAAGCTGACTGGGATGGAACCGCCGATGACACGGGCCTCGATGTTGCCCACCGAGGCAAACGTTATTTTTCCCCGTTCCCAGTCGAATTGGGCCAAGGCCATCACGCAACCGCGGGTGCCTTGGCACGCGAACGCCGTGCCGCGAAACAGAGCATCAAGCGGCTGGTCGCAGTGGGATTCCACGAAATTGCGGGCCGCGACAGCGGCAACATGGGCGGGTTCCCCGTGGCCTAACCCGTCGATGACACCGACCAGCGTGTTGCCTGCCCAATGCTTCACCACGAAATCGTCGCCGTTTTGGTCAAAGCCCGGCTTTGGGCGCGAGGCGACGCCAATCTCAAACGGACATGCCATGAGGCTGGGTATATGGATGCGCACCCATTTGCGGCAGACGATGTGGGTTCCCTGCCCATTAAGGCGTTTGATGTTGAATTCGTCCATCAGCCGGTTGACTGCGCCCAAGCCAGCGCCGAGGCTGCCTGCGGTCGAATAGCCGTCCGCCATGGCCTCGTTGATGTTGGGGATGCCGGGGCCATTGTCGATGGATTCGATCTGTAGTCCAAGGCGGGGGGGAATGGAAACCGGCGTAAGGAACAACCTTCCGCCGC
>CAIODU010000109.1 GCA_903857165.1 uncultured Methylococcaceae bacterium
CCGACCTACTGCCCTGTTGATTTAAGCCTATGCAACAGAATCCGTAGGGCGGCAACCCTTTGCCGCCGAGGGAAGAACCAGTTCATTGTCGGCATGGGGATGCCGACCTACTCCTTAATTCAACAGTATTGCCCCCAACTCCCTTTGACAAAGAGGGGTTAGATTGCAATCCCCCCTAACCCCCCTTTTTCAAAGGGGGGCTAGGGGGGATTTGGGGATTTCTTGCGGAGCGTAAGCAACGATGAATTTTTTAAATTCCGGCTGCGCCGCTTTCACCCTGACCGCCACGTCGCTCCGCTAGTGGCTGTCCGGGTTCCAGCCGCGCAGCCGACTGGCTTGCCTGACTCACGGCCTGAACTCGGGCGCAACGAAAGCCAAAGTAGTCGTACTGGATGTCGGGCGGGAAGAAGTAACGGAACGCGGAACGGCAGAACCTCGCGCCGTTGTTCCAAGACCCGCCGCGCAGCACACGGCCCGCGCCAGTCGGCGGGCCTGGTGGGTCAGTTTGCGGCATGGCGTCAAATTCTGCAAACCAATCTTGACACCACTCCCACACATTGCCGTGCATTTCATGCAAGCCCCACGGATTCGGCGGCAGGGATTTGACCGGCACGGTTTTTTTCCGATACAAGCCCTTCGCGCCACCTGCATACGGGTAGTTGCCGTCATAGTTCACCTGCCCCGGTGTAATGTCATCACCCAACGAAAACGGTGTGGCGGTGCCGGCCCGACATGCATATTCCCATTCGGCCTCGGTGGGCAGGCGGGCGCTTAATCCGGGTACAAGACTATTCAACTTCTCGATGAAGGTTTCCACATCCCTCCAACGGACTCGCTCGACCGGGTTGTTTGCATCGTCCTTGAATTGGCTTGGATTATCCCCCATCACCGCCAACCACAAGGCTTGGGTGCAGGCGCTGTCGGCCAGCCAATAGCCCAGTGTCAACGTGACTTCATGTTGGGTTTCACGGTCTTCCAACCGTTCCGGCTCGGTTGCCGGCGAGCCCATCAGGAAAGTGCCGGGTTCAATCCAGCGGAAGCGTTGAGTGGCTTGCTTGACGTGCAGGTCGGCATACAGGCCGAATTCGTCGAAACCGACTGGGCCGTTGCCTTGCCAAGCACCGCGCTGAATTGGATCGCTTCTCTCCACTGCCCTTTCCAATGATTTTTGTAGGGGCGAATTTATTCGCCCTGTCCCTTTTTTTTGGGCGAATGAATTCGCCCCTACAAAATCGGCTTTCAATTGCCAATACAACCGGTGGACTTCGCCCAACCATTCCACTTCGGCAAACAGGCCGTCGCGGTCGCGGCCCATGCCTGTCGCCCAACGGGGTTTCACTAGGCTTTCGATACGCAGGATTTCGGTCGCCGTTTCCAGTTCGAGACTTAGGGTGTCTAGGGTGAGTCCGGCCAGTCGGGTGCCGGTTGGGTGGACGGGGATGTAATGCGCTCCGAAGACCGACTCGGTTTCCAAAACCGAGTCGGTCTGACTTTGCTGGTCCCCAAGCTCTATCTCGCGCTGGTTCCCAAGATCTATCTCGCGCTGGTTCCCAAGCTCCATCTCGCGCTGGTTCCCAAGCTCCAGCTTGGGAACCCCTGAGTTTTCTGATAAGGATAAATCGGCGTATTCCCGTTCCCAAGCCGGAGCTTGGGAACGAGTAACCCCCGAACGGCTTAGTAAGCCTCCATCCACATCCCTGTGTTCTGGATTCCGGCAGTCCATGCCGGAATGACGGCTTTGCCGCACAAACACGCCACCGGATAAATCCATCCTTGCAAAGAAGCTGCCAGTGCCGGCTGCCTCGCCCACGTCCAGTATCAAATCTTGACCGCGCTGGCACAGGGTGCCCGCACGGGTTTGCCCGGTGCCTTGTTGCAGGAAATACCACACCTGTTCCGCCGACACCTGCGGGGGCAGTTCGGCGGTTGCGTCCATATCCTGCTGGTCGCGTTGGGCGATGGCCCACAGCGCGGCCAGTTCGGGGTTGTCTTGCCACAGGCTCGCCGTGTAGGGGTGACGGTGCAAATGCCGGTTTTGCCATTCCCGCAAGAGGGGCATATTGGACTGATCGGCGGTTTTGACGACGGCCCGCTTCCACTGCCGGACTTCTTCCCGGACGGATGCTTCCAACACACCCGGGGCCAGGCGCTCGCAGACATCCAGTTCGGCATATCGCACCGAGTCGGGCAAGCCCGCATGATGGGCACGGATCGCGGCGACGGCCCGGTGTTGCAATGGCGGGTCCAGCGCCTGGAAAAGCTGTTGATATTTTGCTATCGCCGCCGGGTTGGCAAAGCAACAGCCTTGGCTGCTGGCGGCGATGTCGGGGTGCGACCAGACCCGCGCCTCATCGGCGGCGCTGGCTTGATTGACCGGCACTAGATAACGCAAGCTGCGCAACAAGGCGGACTCGATGACGATGGCCGGGGCGGCGAGGGCCAGCAACTGTTCCGCACCGTCCGCCGCCCGGTCCAATGGGGCGGGACGCGAACCCCCCAACGGGAAACGGCTGTTTCTGTCCCATGCATTGATGCTGAAGAGTGTGTGCAAGCCGGCTTCCTGCGACTGCGCGGCAACCGGGCTTAACACCACCGGCTTGCAAGCCGCCGCGCGCAATTGGCAGCCGAATTGCCGCCAGGCCAAGACGGTCTCCGCCGAGGCATCCAGCAAGCCCAAATCGCTTAAAATCAACAGGCGGGTGTGGGCATCCGGCATCTGCCAGCGGCGCAGCGTGTCGTCACCCGGCTGGCGGTAGCGAGTCTGACGGCCCGGTTCGCCATGGAGGATGCGAATATCCAGCCCCACCGTGCCGTGCAGGGCTTCCAACGCCGCGCACAAGGCGTTGAAATCCTGCCGGAACGGTTGCGTCCGCCGGTTGTAATCCAGCAATATGCATAGCTTCGCGCTCCAGCGGTGGCGAGTCCGCCAAGGCAGTCGGCGCAACACTTCGCCTTGGGTGACGGTGCGGATCACACGCGGGATGTCGAGTTGGCGGGAAAGCCCGGTTTGCCCCAAGGCCCGACGTAAAAACGGCCAGAGCCTGGCCCAGCAAGTCAGCGGCAAGCGGGTGGGCAGCCGCACCGTGGCCGGGTCCGGGCGTTCGTCGCGGGCCAAGATTTTGGCTTGCTTGAGCCATGCCGGGGGTTCCAGCGGGTTATGGCCTTCTTTTGGGGGGATGGGAATACGCTCGGTGACGCAGAAAAAACGGGCGGCGGGGGTGGTGGGTAGCGCTGTTTGAGGTGTGGAAGTCCCTAAAACGGTAATCTCGCGAGGAGCATGAATGTCATAATGCTCAATTTTCTTCTCTGGCTTGCACTCATATCCCAACGCAAACGCCATCTTCTCCAAACCCTGCTCGCCGTCCGCCGCCAACACACGCAGCAAGTCGGCACGGCCGATGGTGGATTGGGAGTGCGGTAGAATGGCTTTCATTCAAGCCGTAGCCCGGACGAAACGCAGGGAAAATGAAAGCATGTTTAGGTGATTTCCAATAATGAATCCACCAAAAGAATCGTCCACGAAAAACACGAAAGGCACGAACGAATCTTGCTTTTGTTCGTGCTTTTCGTGTCTTTCGTGGACTCTATTTTTTTTCTACGGATCAGATTTTTCATGGGATGCTCTTTCTCAGAAATCACCTTAGTTCGCCACACCAAAGGACTGCTGTTACGTTGCGTCGTTGCGTGAGACTTTCTTTTGCATGCCTTGCCGTCTTGTTGGGTGGTCGCCAGAAAAAAGCCTTGCCTGATTAGGAAGATGTTTCAGCCAGCGATAAAAACGCCGTCATTCCGGCATGGATGCCGGAATCCAGCGCCATGGACGGTAACTTGCCGCTTGCACAAGTGCTTGATTCAGGTAAGTTGCCAGCCCAAAGGTTCACATCCTTGTGACTGGATTCCGGCATCCATGCCGGAATGACGGGCCTCCTACACTTGCGTATAACGGCGGGCGAGGGAGCTTGGGGACAATATAAAACCCACCCGCTCATCCCTTCACCCGAGGATGCTTCCGCAACGCAAACCGGCTGATTTTGTCGATCAATGCCCCTTGCTGCCCAATGTCGGGTTGCAGGGTTTTGATTACCCGCAGCAAATCGATGTATTCCGCCTGTCCCGGCGGGGTGACACCTTGGGTTTCGGCGACTTGGCGGTCATCCCACAACTGGCGGGCGGCTTCAAGGTAAACTGCCTCGTCTATGGCCCGCCCAAAATGCACTTTGCCGCGTGCGACCAAGGCATCCAGAAATGCTTCCCTGCCTTCCGGCAACACGAGGTTCAACACCAGGCAGCGACGGACAAAGGCGGCGGGCAGTTCGCGCTCCTCGTTGGTGGTGATGACGACCAAGGGCGTGGTCAAACCCGCTTTCACGCCCACCGGCTCGGCCAGCCACGGCACACTGAACGCGCCATTGCCCAAGGTTTCCAATAATCCATTGGGCAAATCGGCATCGGCCTTGTCGATTTCGTCAATCAGCAACACGCAGCCCTGCTCCGGCTGCCAACCCGGCGGCGGCAACGGCGGATTGGATTGGCGGCCGCCGCGCTCGTGCTGGTCCAGCGCGGACTGCCAGTCGAACACCCACCACAAAGCCCCTGGGCTTAGGTAATTGCGCGGGTCCAGTTGGTTGCGCACTTCGTCGGCGGTGAGCCGGGTCGCGCCCAAGGCTTGCGCATTGCCCAAGCGTCCAACGGCATCGAAGCGCCATTGCAAATCCTGGCTTTCGCTGCGCGTATGCACCACTTCGGTGATGAACAGCCTTCCCAGCACCTCGGCGGCGGCACGCGCCAACTGGCTCTTGCCCGCCCCCGGCTCGCCGCGCACCAATAAAGGCCGTTGCGCCGCCAATGCGGCACGGATGGCCCACGCCGACGCCTCGTCGAAGACATGCACGGACGCGGGCCAAGAACCGCGCTGCGGCAAAGGGATGGGGGTGTTGATGGGGATTTCGGGAATTTGGGCATTCATGTTCATTGACGCCGTTGATGCGGAATGTTGAGGAATTCGCGGATGATGGTCATTAAATCATATTCGTCTTCCACTTGTAGCGTAGCCTTGCCACCTGTGGCTTTCAGGCGGATAATCGTAATATCCTTGAGCTTGCCCAGTAGTTTTTCACAGAATTTCGGGTCAGCCATCCGGGTGGCTTCGCCCTCATTCACTGGAATATAGTAATGGTTGACCTTATTCCTTTCAAGAATCTTTAGGGTGCTATTCAGCTTGGCTATTTCATAAGCCGACAAGGTGGTGCGGGTTTCCTTCGGGAAAACCCGATTCCAAATTTCCAATATAAGCCGGTCTAAAGTATAGTTTTCATCCCAGCCAGTTTCCAAATGGTAGGTGATCGCATCCTGTCCATACACCTCGGATTTGTCCGGTTCAGTATAGAATTTGGGCGGTATCTGCCGGAAACGCGAACTGACAATTTCCACGCCGCAGGGGGTTTTCACCATAATCTCAAAACCTATTCCCCGCAGTTGGCTTTTTTCTTGTTCCTCTATCCAATCGGAGCTGACCGAAAACAGGCTTAACCAACCGAGGATGGATTTCGCGGCTTCCCAATTGGATTGATAGTCGTCGGAATTGACGGGGCATGAACATAGACACTGTTCAATGGCAGGGCGCAGCACATCATTGATGGCGGTGGCAGGCTCCGCTTTGCAAAGGCTATCCAACGGGTCGCCAGACCCAAATAAATCAAGGGATTTCGAATGCACGGAAGCGCGAAGATTGCCGCGCAGATCGAGGATTTCCCTGATTTTTTCCGAGATGATGCCTTGGAATTGTGCGTCGGGTTTTCTATACCAACGCCGTTTGGTTTCAGCCTCGGATTGCTTAGGTTGGATGCGGTTGAGCAAAGGCAGGAAATTTTGCTGCCGCAAGGTTTCCAACGTCAACAAATTCATGTTGCTGACGAAATCAATCAAATCATTGCAATCCGCATAAATTGCGGCATAGCGAGTATTGCGCTCCTGCAACGGCTGGGTGGTGGCTGGATCGCGTCCGTTCAACTTGTCCCGCAATTCTTTGGTCTTTCCTCCCCAATAGTCAATGAGGGCAAGCTGAAAATCTTCATCATCCAGCCGAATATCGCCCAAAGCGATAGGATGAATCCGCTTATGAAATTCGCCATTTTTCCATACTTGCAAAAGTTCATACATGCAGTATTCTGACTCGAAATAATTTCGGCTAAACACCGGGATAATGTTGCCGGCACTGCCGATTTCATCCATGAAGGCTCTAATCAGATTGCCATAATTGAGGCGTTCAATATCCCGCCTAAAGTCCAGCCCATAGTCACGGCAGGATTCACTAAGCGCATCAACAACGGGATTCTGTTTTTCCGCCGACCAAGAATAAGAAACATAAACGCTGTTTGTCATCGAATCACCCCTTTTTTCATGATTATACGGATTTTTTGCCTCTGGTTCCCAAGCTCCTGCGTCACTGCCATTAAGTTACTGATGTTACGCATGGGCCTATGGCTGGAGCGTCAAAGCTTGCTTTGACATCAAGGCGAAGCCTTGACGGATGCCTTGCCAAAGCAAGCTTTGGCGCTCCAACCCCAAACCGGGCCAAAGCAAGCTTTGGCGCTCCCTGCGTAACATCAGTTAACTGATGTTACGCATGAACCTATGGCTGGAGCGTCAAAGCTTGCTTTGACATCAAGGCGAAGCCTTGACGGATACCTTGCCAAAGCAAGCTTTGGCGCTCCAACCCCAAACCGGGCC
>CAIODU010000110.1 GCA_903857165.1 uncultured Methylococcaceae bacterium
AATAGCCACTTTGGGATGTATTTTCAACAGTCGTAAAATGCTTTTGAGGATGTCGCTTTCGCTTACAGTTATCATTTTTGGTTTTTTGGTTAAATCAATGGTTTTTTTGATTTCTAGGCTCCACCACATTTGTTTTCCAATAAATAGGCACTGCAATCGGCCCGCAAAGCCTCTCTGCTGGCTCCGCGCCCTGTCGGTAATGGTATGCGCTGCAGGAATCTCTAAAACCGCACCAGCCCCCCATGCAGGCGATCATGGCTTATAAACCAATTTAGCCAATTCCATTGCGCTATACGGCGCTGCTTTTTTACCTGTCACCAGTTTTTCCGCCCATGCCCTATCCATTTGACCAAACCCGACCGAATGAGTAATTTTGGACAGGTGATAACGCTTCGCGTCTCGGTCATGCAAGCCAAGCTCTGCAATCGCCCTAGCCACCCTACATTCATAACGGTAATTCCAATGCGTTTTGCAAAGAGCCGCATTGTCGTATTCGCGGGTAATGGCGTTTTCAGTGCATCCGCTGTAGCTGCACGCCGTTTTGCCTGGCGCTTGACCAGACTGGTAAGGCAGCTTATATCCGCATTTGCACTTGTATCCGCCAAAGGCCAATCCACATTCAGGACAATCAACCATTTCCTAGTTCCCCCACGTAATTTGCAAAGTTTGTACGGTTAAAAATCGTTTTCGGTCGCAAGTACTGCTCCATTTTCTCGTCCGTACCCCATTCCCTCGTTTTCTTGGCAATGACTTGCCTACAATCGGCAACCGTAGCCCCCTCCTTCAGCCTAGCAATAATCATCTCAATGTTGGCCTTGACCGGCCTGTAGCCTCTGCCGGTTTTTGTATTCAGGAATTCTAGGATTTCAACGGCTTCTGATTTATGGGAAACAGAGGATTCGTCTGGCTTGCCAGACAATGCTGTTGACTTTATGGTTATTGGTTCTTGGTTAGTTGCACATCTGTTCAACGTCTGTTCAACGGCTGTTGCTTTATCCGTCAATGGTGCGGGTTGCGGCGGTGTTTTAATTGCCTTGCGCTTCGCTGCTGAAGCCTTTCCCGCTATTGATTTGGCGGATGTATTGCCCTTAAATCGTGCAATTTCCGCTTCACATCGACCGTGATGGAAACCTGTTGATGTTCTGTTGAAGTATTCGTTCAACACCTGTTCAACGGCTGTTGCTTCTTCCGGTGTCCTTGCCAGTACCTTACGACACAGTTCCTGAAAATCCAGCGTAAGCATGGCCTCTGTGTCATAGTAAATTTCCAGCAGGTCACGATAAATGCTTCGCTCCACACGGTTTAAGTGTCGTGTGGCATTATTAAAATCACCTATGTGATGCGGATAATAATTCATTCAATCTCCTTTGGTGCTGGCCTATCCGGTGACAATTCCGGCAGGGTCGAACCTCATGGGTTACTTAACGGGCGGATAAGCCAGCCCAAAAGAGACTGAATCATCCTGCTATACGCTTGTCACAGCGCAAAACTACTCTATTACGTTTTCAACCATAAATCAATAATTTTTCTAAGCGCTTCCAAACTTGCGTTTGTGTTTTGCTGTTTCAGCAGGTTCCACAATGCAAAACGCGATTCGTCCGTTTGCAGAAACTTGTTGTAGTGCAACCACTCTGCAATGGTTTCCTTGTCAGTCATTCTGCACCTGCATGATTGCCCTGCCAATGATTTCGGGGATTTGGGGGACTACGGCGTTTCCGAGTCCTTTAAGTCTGTCCATCCGAGCGGGTATCCCATTAGCCACTCTACCCACGTTGGGTTCAGTTGCCCACTGACATCCGAAACTACTTGAGAAAGCATTAGTTGTTTGCCTTTCTTCATTCGTCTCTGAACTGCCCCGCTCGACAAGTTCCCTCTGTCCCGATTGTCTGATGCTTGTGGGGTTGGGTACATTCTCGCCACAAACTCCGAAAGCGTCACTCCTCTGGTCATCTGCTTTCTGGCTTCCAGTGTCTGGCCTGTTACTGGATTCAAATATCCGACTGTTGGTGTTGGATACATTGCCACTTGACGCGCTAAAGTCGGGAAT
>CAIODU010000111.1 GCA_903857165.1 uncultured Methylococcaceae bacterium
CCAAAAGAATCGTCCACGAAAAACACGAAAAGCACGAACAAGACATGCTTTTGTTCGTGGTTTTCGTGCCTTTCGTGGACTCTATTTTTTGCCTTCGGATCAGATTCTTGTTGGGATGTTCTTTCTCAGGAATCACCTAAGAACAATGGATTGTGTTTGCGTGAGGCTTTGTTCATGCCGTCATATTGGCTGTTGGCACACACGCATTGATTTCTTTCGCGTTGCGTTGTTGCGTCGTTGCGTGAGACCTTCTTTTTGAAGCCATCCGAACACCATCTGGAAGTGTTCCGCGTTGCCGATCAACTCGCCGCGATCAACGATTTCGAGCGCCTGCCCGAAGCCTTAAGGCGACCCTTCCCGCAAAGTTTGCCGGAATGAACGCCACTAGGTTTAAGGCTCCAGATTGTAAAAATGCCTAAGGACTGGTATTTTGAGGTTTGTTGGTGTATTTTCGTAACACCTGACGTGATTTTACTTCAAGGGGCAATAGGGGCCAACATGAGTAGGCAAGACCATAGCCAGTGCCGAGAACTTCGTCATACCGGCATGGATGCCGGTATCCAGTGCCATGGACGGTAACACGCCGCTTGCACCAGTGCTTGAGTCAGGCGGCGCAGATTCACATCCCTGTTACTGGATTCCGGCATCCATGCCGGAATGACGGCATTTTTATCGCTGGCTGAAACATCATCCTAGTCAAGATATTTTTAAACGATTTCAACTACATAGGAGAGTCCATCATGCCAATGCCAAAAGAAGTAAAGCTTTATCTATTTATAGCTTTCATTGTCATCGTCACAGGTTGCAAGTTTCAACTGCCAGACTATGTGAAAGTCATAACCGCGACTGAATTAAACCAACTCATGCAAAAGCAGGATATATTCCTTGTTGACGTTCACACGCCCGAACAACGGCATATAAAAGGCACTGACCTTTTTATTCCTTACAATGAAATCGAAAAATACCAAGACAAACTGCCTAAAGATAAAAACACAGCCCTCTATTTGTATTGTGAAGGCGGGCCTATGGGGAATGCGGCCGCAAGGTCTCTTTATGAATTAGGCTACCATAACCTGAGCAATCTTCAGGGAGGGGAAAATGCTTGGAGAGAGAATAACCTTCCCTTGGAATAAGTAGGCATATTGAACAACCCACAAATTGATAGGGTACCTTACCATGCAAGAACAGCAAATTGTTTCAATTGTCAAACAGCAGCGGGAATTCTTTAACAGCGGCGCAACCCGTGCCTATCAACAGCGTGTTGATTGTTTGAATAAACTCAAGGACGTTATCAAACGTTATGAACAGGAATTGAACGCTGCCTTAAAGCAGGATTTGGGCAAGTCAGAATTTGAAGCATTTTTGGCTGAAACCGGTTTTTGCCAGCACGAGATAAGCGAAACCCTCAAAAAACTTAAAGGCTGGATGAAACCAAAACGCACTTGGACTGCCTTGCTTGGCCAGCCGGGTAGCAGCCGTATTTACTATTCGCCACTGGGGGTCAATCTTATTATTGCGCCGTACAATTACCCGGTTAACCTGTCTTTTTCCCCGTTGATTGCCGCGATAGCCGCCGGTAATACTGTGGTGTTGAAAACATCGGAGATGACCCCAGCTTGCAGCGCGGTCATCCAGAAAATGCTGGATGAAAACTTCGATCCGCGTTATATCGCTTATATTCCGGGTGAAATTGCCGAAACGACTTTGCTGTTGAAAGAAAAGTTCGATCATATTTTCTTTACCGGCAGTCCGCGTGTGGGCAGCATCGTCATGGCGGCGGCGGCAAAAAACCTGACGCCAGTGACCTTGGAACTAGGCGGCAAAAGTCCTTGCATCGTGCATCATGATGCGAACCTCGATTTGGCGGTCAAACGGATTTGCAACGGTAAATTCATGAATGCCGGGCAAACCTGCATTGCCCCGGATTATGTGCTGGTGCATCGGGATGTCAAGGAAGCTTTCCTGCAAAAAATGCGGCAGCGCATCCGCGAATGTTATGGTGACGACCCCGAACAAAGCCCGGATTTTGGACGTATCATCAATGCCAACCATTTCGGCCGTATTTCGGCGATGATAAACCCGGAGAAAGTGGTTGTCGGCGGCCAAACCAACGCCGGAACAAATTTTATTGCGCCCACTGTACTGCGTGACTGTCAGTTGGATGACAAGGCCATGCAGGAAGAAATTTTCGGGCCTGTTTTACCCGTGCTGGATTACCGTGATTTTAACGAAATCTATGAGGTCATCTCCAAATTACCCCAGCATCCATTGGCTTGTTATATTTATTCTTCCAGTGATGCCGTACAGCAGGAACTGATCGCCCATATTCAATTTGGCGGAGGCTGCATCAATAACTGTATCATGCATGTCGGTAATTCCTACTTGCCGTTTGGGGGCGTAGGGGAAAGCGGTATAGGCAGTTACCACGGCATTCACGGTTTTGAACGATTCTCGCATAAAAAAAGTATCCTGAAATCGGCGACATGGATTGATCTGCCGTTAATGTATGCGCCTTATAAAGATAAAATTAAGTTTTTGCGCTGGATATTGAAGTAGCCTTGCTTGGTTGGGTTAGCCAACCCATCCATTGATTGCTTGGTCGCCACCTCTTCCACACAATGAAGTAGCGGGTGAGTAACCCGTTACGCAGAGCATCATCTAGTTCAAATAATATGAAAAAGACCGGATGGGGTCGGAAGCGGCACCTTTATCCGGTTGGTAAGTCGCCATTGGCTGACTCGTTGCTAAATGCAGATGCTCATAAACCGGAGAGTTTAAGCCCGTATTAGCGTCAACTTTTGAATTAGCCTGTGGGGTTCCACGCTCATTTCCGACGATTGGTAAATGTCCGGGAAGTCGGGTTCATGCGACATAACGGAACACATCGGGCAGCGGGATAAGGATCGCAAGGGATTATTGCCAAAGCGAGTGCGGGGATATCATGTAGGAATTAGCCTAGAGGGGTTTTTGACCGAAACGAGATCGGATACCATCTGTTCTGTGGTGGACGATCAGTCAGTGGCATATGTATCCACGATGATCGCGGGGGGATCTACTGCCGTTTCTAAGGTCAGTTCGTCCAAAGAACCACGAGAACTTGGTTGGCGGATAACCTGATAGCATTTCCGTTAAGCAGCGGCGAGTTTGCATAGGGGGCTATGCCATAGGTCTCGGTGATCAGCATGACCCCATTCGATTCTGTCGGCTGCGCCTCGGGCATTGACTTCAACGCCGCAAAAGACGATATCAGTTCAAGGCCCGGTGGGGTCTCGAAAACGTCCTTCGTACCAGTGCCCTGCAGAAAGTCAGGAATCTTTTCGATTTCGACTTCGAGGACTGCGGCAAGCCACCAGTCACCACCATGCGGTGCGCGGTCTCCGGTCTGCCACTCGCAACGCTTCACGCCGGTCGGCAAGTGGATCAATCGTTGCAATTCGTTGAGGTCAGTGTTCATCATTATCTTCCTGTCCACATTTGTGGATTTGTCGTTACAACCGGACAAGAGCATCACAAGCGGTAAGAGTAGCAGCGCGAAAACCAACGCTCCTCGTCTGCCCATGGTTGCTCCCCCTAGGATGGCCACTTGATTATCTGTTATCGTTGGGGAATCGTCGCAGTTGACGTACCACCAGTAACCAGCGTTCCATATTTCCATTCAATTATTCTCTTAAGTTCTGATGTGTGGGTATATTGTTTGGCTAATCCAGTAATCTCGAAGATTCCGTTCTCATCGTCTGGTATCCCAGTCACTATATCGCGTTGCTTAATACCGTTTTTCGGAGGATTGAAATTGAACCGATCTTCGGCATGCAGCACCATATCCAGGCGCAACCAGGTCTCTCCGTTTTTATCGCTTACGTTGACATCGCCGCTGAGCCAGATGATATGCCCGCCTATCGCCTTCTGCCAGTTTTCCGTTTCAGGATAAGGGAACATGGTATTGCTGCCGCAAGAGATCTGACCACCAGTCATACAGAATTTTTTGACCGATTTGTCACTTTCCCAGATGATTTCCGCACCTTCCTGGATGTCGAGCATGGCATTAGCCAGTGTTGTCGTCCCCGAGTTGTCGTTCATGACGTAGGACTCATACGAGAATGTTCGAGGCAGCCCCCCGCCCTGCAGAAAATGCCGATAAGCCTTGCAAGCCTCTTCCAGATCGGGTCTAAGTGCTTCCCCTAACTCCAGTTTCGTCTGCCATTTGGCCAATGCAATGTAATCCGCTGCCGTCGGTTTTCGTGGCTTGAATTTGTCGAGAAATCCATTGTCAAAAATTATGGAATTGGGTCTGACCGGGGCACCCAGTCGATATTTCGCCCCGAAGTATTTTGGGCGAGGCACTGATTTGCCTTGGGCTGGCATGACATTAGCCTGACCGGGTACTTGGCGAGTATCCCTGGGTGCGTGTGGATTTCCCTGGTTACGCATGCGAGGATTCCAGTTTGGATCCTCTTTTCTTTCGCCCATAAAAACTCCTACAACGGATATTTAAAATGACAAATACTTCTATTGAGCAATTGAGAATTGCAGGCCAATTCCATTGTTTAATAGATTTTTGATTTTGAAAGGTTGATAAAACAAACTTGGAAGCCGAACCCTATTTATCGGGGGCTTTTTCAGGCATCCCGTGCATCTTCAATTGTTGCGGCATTGGGGCGGTTTTCCTGTGCTGCTTCATGGCCTGCAACCACTCATCCTTTAACCGTGCCTGCTCCTTTTCGTCCTTGGAGTCGCGTATTTGATGCATGAAGTCATAATCCCTGAGCATTTTTTCCTGCATCTGGCGCAAATGGGCATCCATCTGCTCGTCGCTCATGCCGCCCATCATCCCCATGCCACCGCCCATATTGCCCATTCCGGGCATGCCTTCATGTGCCGGTGGAGGCGGGGGGGCATTTTTCTCCTCGGAAACGGCGGGCGCGCTGAAGGCTGCAATAAACATCAAAGCGGTAAAAAATTTTTCTGTCTTGTTCATGATTTTCTCCATAAGGTTGAAGATGGCATTCAATGGGAACGGGCTAAGCCTAGCTTGAATTGGCAATGTGGGCGATTTATTAGCAAAAGCTCCCACCAACCATAACGAAATTGAACAAATAGCATACACCAATTTTTCTGATGCAGCCCAATTGATTTGGGAATTAGGTTCGCATCAATACCCCGATGATTATTTCTGCGCGTTCCTTCACTTCATTGGATTCCGGCATCCATGCCGGAATGACGGGGTTTCAGGCAAGCCGGAAAATTTCCTATTCGCCGCCAACCTCAAAAACCTCCCTCAAATCCACCGCTTCACCGCCCAATATCTGCAACTCGAAAGATTCCTCCGGGCCGTACACTTCCCCTGCACCATAATGCCCATTCGCATCCAAGCGGAATAACAGGGCGTAAAGCTCAAGCGGGCCTAGCACGAGGTATTCGGCTACCCCCGAGCGTTCATACAGGGCTTTTTTCTCGCGCAAGTCTTTGCGGGAGGTGGACGGAGAGAGGATTTCTACGACGAAATCCGGTGCGCCTTGAATGTTTTTCGGGGTGATTTTCGTCGGGTCGCAGACCGCGAATACATCGGGCTGCACCACGTCGTGTTCGGATAACACCACGTCCACCGGGGCGGCAAACGGTTTGCAGGGTTTACCTTTCAAGCGGTTGCGCAGCAGACTGTAGAAGTTGAGGCCAATATCGTGGTGCTTGATGGAGGGTGCGGGGGACATGTTGTAGGCCACGCCGCCGATCAATTCCCAACGTTCGCCATCGTCCCAGCTTAAATAATCGGCGACGGTGAAATGGTCAGTTTTAGGTTTTAAAATGGAATTCATGGCTTTGTCCTCGTTGCAGTGTGTGCCAGTTTACGCCTGTCATGGTTGCCCCAACAACTGCCGCGTTGGCCCATCCTCGGCAATGCGCCCGTCTTTGATGCGAATCAGCCGATGTGAAGATAAGGCGATGTCCGCCTCGTGGGTCACCAGCACCACGGTGATTCCCTGTTCGTCGTTCAGCACACGGAACAGCCCCATGATTTCCTCACTGGTTTGGGAGTCCAAGTTGCCGGTCGGCTCGTCAGCCAAGATCAATTTGGGGTGGGTGACCAAGGCACGGGCAATGGCGACGCGCTGTTGCTGACCGCCGGACAATTGGCTGGATAGCCTGTCGCCATAGCCGTCCAGCCCGACTTGCCGCAACATTGCCGCCGCACGCCCGCGCCGTTCGGCCCGGCTGGCATCGGCATAGAGCAGGGGCAGCGCCACATTGTCGCGGATGGTAATGCGCGGCAGCAGGTTAAAACCTTGGAACACGAAGCCGATGACCCGGTTGCGCAGTTCGGCCAAGCGGTTGGATGACATTTTCGCGGTGTCCTGCCCGGTCAGAAAATAATGGCCTCGGGTGGGGGTGTCCAGGCAACCCAAGACATTCATCAGGGTGGACTTGCCCGAACCGGAATGCCCCATGATGGCGACAAACTCGCCGGACGTGATGGCGAAATTGATGTCCTTCAGCACCGGGACCACCGTCGTTCCGGCTGAAGGGTATTCCTTCCCCAAATCAACGGCGCGGATGAGTTCCTCGCCCATCAGAACGCCTTAAGCTTGAAATTGCCACCCGGCTGCTGAGACTTGGCCCCTTTGCCTGTTGCGGTTTCCTCCAAGATGATCTCTTCGCCCTCTTTCAACGTTTCACCGATTACCTCAATGGACTTGCCGTCACTGATGCCGGTTTGCACGGGCATTGCCACAGGTTTTCCATCGACCAGCCGATAAACGGTCTTGCCCGCCGGTTTGCCCGCCCCGCCGTGCTTGCCTTCAGGCTTGCCGGTCTCTTCGGGTTTGAAACGCAACGCGGCAACCGGCAGTTTCAAGGCATTGTGCCGATCATCGACCACAATGCCGACGAAGGCGGTCATGCTCGGCAGCAAAATGCCATCTGGATTTTCCACGTCAATCACCACGTTATAGGTGACGACATTCTGCAAGGATTTGGCATCAAGGCGGATTTGTTTGACTGACCCGTTAAAGACCCGGTCGGGAAAGGCATCCACGGTGAAATGGACCGGCTGGCCGACACGGATGCCGCCGACATCGGCCTCGGCCACCGTGGTGTAAATCTGCATCTGTTTGAGGTCTTGGGCAATGGTGAACAAAGTGGGTGTTTGGAAGCTTGCCGCGACCGTCTGCCCCACGTCTATGTTGCGAGACACCACCACACCCGATACCGGGGAAGTGATGACGGTGTAACCCAAGTTGGTCCGGTCGCGATTGACCAGCGCCTCGCCGACCGCCACTTGCGCCCGTGCCGCTGCCACATTTTGCACGGCTTGGTCCAAGTCGAATTGTGAAGCATAATGGCGCTCAATCAGTGCGCGTGTCCGTGCTTCGTTATGTTCGGCCAGTTTGAAGGCGGCCTTGAAGTTTTCCAGGTTCGCCAAACTCTGCTGGAGTTGCGCTTTGATCAGTGAGGGGTCCAGTTCGGCCAGCACTTGGCCCTTTTCAACCTTTTGGTTGAAATCTGCTTTGAGCTTGATGATGACCCCTGAAACTTGAGTCCCCACCATGGCCAGCACCACTGGGTTCAAGGTGCCGTTGGCGGAGACGGTCTTGACGATGTCCCCACGCTCAACGGCAGCAGTGCGATAGCGATTTTCCTCCTTTTTGCCATTCAATCCATAAAACCAAACCAGACTACCAGCACCCGCCATGATGACTAATGCAATCAATAACTTAATACGCACAGAATTTCCCTAATTAGGTCTCTTTTGAAGAAGTTGCGAACATTTCGCGCAGCTTGTCCTTGTCAATAATGTGAATGGACCTGGCATTGACGTTGACTAGCCCCATGGCATCCAACTTTTTTAATATGCGGCTGACGGTTTCCAGAGTCAGTCCGAGATATTTGCCAATGTCATGACGGGAGAAGGTCAGCTTGATTTCGGCACTGGAAAACCCCCTCCGGCTCAGCCGGTCGGAAAGATCAAGCAAGAAGCCAGTGACGCGCTCTTCCGCACCTTTTTGGCTGAGCATGAAATGATCTGTCTCCGCCGTAAGTGTCCTGCCGACATGGCGGAATAACTCACGCAACAAGTTGGGAACCTCCCGGCAGAGCGTGTCTATTTGTTCGGCGGGTATCTCGCAATAGGTCAGGGTTTCCAGCGCCAGCGCCGAACACGCATGGCGTTCGTCGGCGAGGCCGTCGAAACCGAGCAGTTCTCCGGGTAAAAAATAGCCCGTGATGAATTCGTTGCCGTCCATATCCAGGCTTACCAGCTTGGCCGTACCCGCCTTAATGGCCAGAATGCCCCGAAATCTGTCGCCTTGCCGATACAGAAAGTCGCCCCTCTGCAAGATTTTCCTTCGGGCGACGATATTGCCAATCCGTTCAACATCCTTCTGGCTAAGGCCACGCGGAATGCACAAATCGCTAAGGCTGCAATTCCGACAAGTAATTTGCAGTTTGGTTGTAATATTGCGGGTTACGGGAGGAGTCATGTCAAAGTGGCCGGTTGAATTGTTTACTATTCTTGTATGATTATTTTTTAGGCACGTTTAGCCGGAACCGCTAAGCTTTAACCGTTCATTGGGAGGCCGCCCCACCCTGATGACTGGTCATAAACCAGAGCCTGCCGCGTAGATCGGCCCCCGCCCTATTCACCCATGCCGTGGAGTATCCGAGGCCTAGAGCCTGCATACACAAGGGTGGCAGGTGCATGCGCAGGGTCGGGAACCGATGGATAGCTTACCCTCCCCACACCTGATTGACAATAAAATGACTCACAACCCACTGCAAGAAACATCGTCGCAATCGACACCCCGCCTCTTCGCCGACATTTTTAAGCCATTCCGATTTCGGTCGGATAGCATAAAAAAAACGTCTTGATAACGTTGACTTTGAACAGAGTATCTACCCGGCTATTTCACCCTTTGACATCAAAGCAATTTAATGAATTTATCCACGCTGATATCTGCTTGCCTGATGATGGCCCGCAAAGTACCCCCTATCAAGCTTATCAAGGTTTGGCACTACAAGTTGGGAAAAAGGGTCATCCCTACGCAACAGAATATGGCTACCCGTTTGTCGTTTATGAACAAAACCCACTTTGAGCAATGCGTTGATGCATTGTTTGCCAGAAACGCTGGGTAGCTTGCTCATACGGCAATCAGCAGGGCATCATAGTTTTCCTTAGGTACGGGTAAATGATCTTCCTCAAGCACTGACACATAGAGTTCGATGGCTTCTCTAATATTATTAACGGCATTTTCCCGTGTTTTACCTTGGCTGATACACCCCGGCAAACTTGGACATTCAGCCACCCAATAGCCATCCTCACCCGGATAAATAAATACTTGCCTCATATCCACATCATTTCAATTAGTCGCTTTGTTTTTTATGGCACTCTACATCTTTCAGCCATCGTGCTGCAATGTTAGCCCTGTCTCGATATTCGGCGCATTATGCGAGAAAGCCACTTGCGCCTTACGGCTTTACCGCCGGCGGAACCCGTCCATGATTCCGCCTTACCGCGTTATGCTGGCTTATGTTCCCAATTATGGAGTTTCCCCGTTGCCCGTTCATACAGGGTTTCCGGTGCAATATCAAATCCACATTCCCAAGCCAAAGTAGGCCATGAATCCAGATAAAAATGCTTAAATGCTTCAACATTCCGCAAGGGTTCGGCGGTTTGATACTTATCAATTAAATCTTTCAAATCGACCACTCCGTCATCACCGGTGTTGAATTTTAACCAGATGCGGTAACCTTCCAAATAGCGGGCCTCAACGATGTCTACTATCATATTTTTGACTTTTCAAACCAAAGGTTGAATTTTGTGGAAATCTTTGGACTCCCACATTTCGAGCAATTCTTGCCGGTGCAGTTCGGCCCATTCCTCCACCAACCCACGGACTCTCGCCGGTAAATGCCCATCGCAGAGATTTAATGTTCTAATATCCATAGCGGCTTTATATTCGTTGTATCTAATATGAAAGTGTGGCGGGTTGTGTTCATCAAAATACATGGAAATAATGATACCAAGAAAGCGACTTATTTCAGGCATGGAAAATCTCGATTTAGGGACAAACTATCATAGTCGATTACAGCCCGCGTTGGGTGCAATAGTTTCGTAGTCCGCGTAGTCCGCGTAGGGCGCGAGGCGTAAGCCGTATTGGGCCGCATGGCAAGGTTCAACATTCGGTGCAATACGCGGAGTACCGCTATTGCGCCTTACGGCCCTTCGCACAAAACGTTAGCGACGGGGTTACAAACCCCGTCGCGCCCATTTTGCATACGCCGGCCCGCTTCGGGAGGCGCATCTTCCGCGAATGATGGGCTTCGCAAGCTCAGCCCATCCTACGGCCCTCTGACCCCAACTATTCATCAGATACGAATGTGACCAAGAACTATTGAGGTAACCAACCAGAGCAATGAAATACAGATTGCAGGAATCAAAGCAAATTTTTGAAGATCACCAAGTTCAACTTTGTTTAGCCCTACCAAAAGAAAAGTAGATGGTACTAATGGGCTAAGCAGATGTGCACCTTGTCCGATTAGTGCGGCTCGACCCATCTCTGCCGCTGGAATGCCATATATTGCTGCTGCTTTAGTCAATACAGGGAGAACCCCAAAGTAAAAGGCATCATTAGTCATGAAAAAAGTACCTGGTAAACTAATTAATGCAGTGATGAGCGGAAAATGTGCCCCCATAGTTTCTGGAACTGCGGCAACGATTATCTTCGACATTGCGTCCACCATCTTGGTGCCTGACAAAATACCCATGAAAATACCAGCTGCAAAAACCATAGAAATAACTGGCATGGCGTTAGCTCCATTAGCACAGATACGTGCCTGTTGATCTTTATTTTTGTAATTAATAAGTAATGCGAATGCCGTACCAATGATGAATAATATCGCTAGCGGTAGTGTTTCCATGATTAAACAGAACATCAAGAGTGCCGTAAGAACAAAGTTGAACCAGATTTTTTCAGGACGCTTTAGCTTATCGGCTTCAGGATCACCAGAGACGACAGCATGACGACCATCGTGAGTGAAATCAATTATGCCAATACGATTACGTTCATTCAAACCCCAGAGGTAGCCCATGAAACAGACAAACAAGGTTCCCACAACCATACAGGGAATCATGGGAAGAAAAACCTGACTGGATTCCACTCCTAACGAAGCTAGAACACGACTAGTCGGTCCACCCCACGGAATAATATTCATGACACTATTTTCCAGAACTGCCAAAGCAGGGAGGATAATAGGGTTAATTCCCAGTCTACGGTGCACTGCCAACATGGCTGAACAGGTTACCAAATAAGTCGTTGAGCCATCGCCATCAAGAGAAATAAATGCTGCTAGTAATGCTGTTCCGACACAGACTTTCATAGGATCACCATGAACTGCTTTGAGGATTTTCTCAATAACGGGATCAAACAGTCCAGCATCGATCATGATGCCGAAGAAAAGAATGGCAAAGCAGATCATAATTCCAGTAGGGGCAACTTTTATGACTCCTGTCATCATCATTGTACCAAGTCTTGTATCATAAAATCCTACGCTAATTGCAAATATGATGGGGATCAGAATAAGTGCGTTCATAGCTGACATGCGTTTAGACATGATCAAATACATAAACAACAGAATCATCGTAAAACCTGCAATAGCTAATGTGGTTTCATTGACCATGATTTACCTTCTAATTAATTTGTGCTCGTTCCCAAGCTCCTGCTTGGGAATGCGGTCTTTGAAGCTCTGCTTCCCCTGCCATGGTAAGCTAGAGCTTGAAAAGCTAGGGTTCCCAAGCAGGAGCTTGGGAACCAGCAAAATCGCAAATGACTAAAATCTTACTCCTCCCCCAACTGCGCCAATAAATCCGCCTGGTGTTCATGGATCAAGGGTTCGACGACGGGATCAAGGTCGCCTTCCATGATCGCCTCCAGCCGGTAGAGGGTCAGGTTGATGCGATGGTCGGTCAGGCGGCCCTGCGGGAAGTTGTAAGTGCGGATGCGCTCGGAACGGTCGCCGCTGCCGACTTGCAGCTTGCGGTCGGCGGCGATTTCCGAACTGCGCTTTTCCTGCTGCGCCGATAGGATGCGCGATTTCAACAGCGACATGGCACGGGCGCGGTTTTTGTGTTGGGACCGTTCGTCTTGGCATTCCACCACGGTGCCGGTGGGGATATGCACGATGCGGATGGCCGATTCGGTGCGGTTGACATGCTGCCCACCCGCCCCGGAAGCGCGGTAGGTGTCGACCCGCAAATCTTCCGGGTTGATCTCCACGTCGTTAATTTCATCCACTTCCGGCAGAATCGCCACCGTGCAGGCTGAAGTATGAATGCGGCCTTGGGTTTCGGTAGTGGGTACGCGCTGGACGCGATGGGTGCCAGACTCGAATTTAAGTTGCGAGTAGACATCCTGCCCGCTAATCCGCACCACCACTTCCTTGTATCCGCCCGACTCGCCCTCGCTCTCGCTGATGATTTCAGGCTTCCATCCCTTGTTTTCGGCATAGCGGGTGTACATGCGGAAGAGATCCCCGGCGAACAACGCCGCCTCGTCCCCGCCCGTCCCCGCCCGCACTTCAAGGAAGATGTTGCGCTCGTCATTGGGGTCTTTCGGCAACAGCAAGATTTGCAAAGACTGGGTGATTTGCCCAGCTTTCTCGCGCGCGGCAGCCATTTCCTCTTTGGCCATGGCACGAACATCCGGATCGTCATCTAGGGCCAGGGTTTCCGCATACTCAATTTCATCCATCGCCGCCCGGTAGTCGCGGAAATTGCTTATCACCGGGTTGAGTCGGGCGTATTCCTTGCCCAACGCACGAAAGCGGTTCTGGTCGTTCTGGACTTCCGGCTCGGTCATCAGGGCGGTGATTTCTTCGAAGCGCTGGGAAAGATTGTCGAGCTTGTTTTGAATGGAGGCTTTCACAGATTTATTACATATCCTTGAGTTGAAAGAGTTCCCGCACGGCGGAGAGCAGGTCATGGCGCTCTTCGGCACCGGCCTGCTTAATCTGCGTCGTGGGGATGTGGATGAGCCTGCTGGTCAGCGCCCCGGCCAACTGGTTGAGTGTGTCCTCCGCCGACTTGCCGTTTTTTAAGGCGCGCAGGGCGTTGCCCAAGGTTTCATCGCGGATTTTTTCGGCATGGGCGCGGAAATCCAAGAGGGTTTCCGTCGCTCCTTGGGCGCGCATCCAGGCGAGAAAGTGGTCGACCTCGGTGTCGATGATTTCCTCGGCTTGCTTGGCGGCCTCTTGCCGCGACCTCATGCCCTCCTCGACGGTGTTGCGCAGATCGTCCACGGTATACAGATAAACGTCGCTCAACTGACCCACTTCCGGTTCTATGTCACGCGGCACGGCCAGATCGACCATGAACATCGGCTTGTGCTTCCTCGCCTTGAGGGCGCTTTCCACACTGCCCTTGCCTAGAATCGGCAGTTGGCTGGC
Organism: uncultured Methylococcaceae bacterium; assembly: GCA_903857165.1. Classification (GTDB taxonomy): domain Bacteria; phylum Pseudomonadota; class Gammaproteobacteria; order Methylococcales; family Methylococcaceae; genus Methylumidiphilus. The sequence continues at coordinate 13,435 of CAIODU010000111.1, forward strand.
GGTGGATGACACTAGGATGTCGGCCTTGGCGAGGTGCTTGCCCAGTTCCGACAGGGCAATGGCAAAACCATTGAACTGCGCAGCGAGGGCATGGGCGCGTTCGAAAGTCCGGTTGGCGATGATAATCTCGCCGATGCCCTGTTCGTGAAGATGCCTCGCGGTGAGTTCGATGGTTTCGCCCGCGCCGATGAGAAGTGCAGTCTGATCCTTGAGATTGTCGAAGATGCGTTGGGCCAAGCGCACCGCAGCAAAGGCCACGGACACCGGGCTGGAACCTATCGCGGTGTCGGTGCGCACCTTTTTGGCGGCGGTGAAGGTGTGGTGGAACAGTTTGTTCAACGTCTTGCCCAAGGTTCCCGCCTCGGCCGCCGTCTGGTAAGCGGTCTTCATCTGCCCTAAAATCTGCGGTTCGCCCAGTATCATGGAATCCAGTCCGCAGGCAACGCGAAACATGTGGCGAATGGTGTCCGCATCGGTGTGCGCATAAAGATAAGGGCGGAACTCCTCCCGCTTAAGGCGCTGCTCGCGGGCAATCCAGTCGATGATCTTTTCCAAGTCGGCATTTGCCGTCCCGCAGTAGACTTCGGTACGGTTGCAGGTGGAAAGAATCGCGGCCTCTTCGACTTCGGGCAGTAGCACCAGTTCGCCCAAAGCCGGCCGCAGTCGTTCGGCGGGGAATGCGAGTCTCTCCCTGATCGAAACCGGCGCAGTGTTGTGATTTAGTCCCAAGGTCAAAATGGTCATCGACTCATCTGTGTTGCATGTGTTTCAATAATAGCGATTTTAAAAAAATCCAGCGTAGGCCAAACTGTTCCGGCCCCAACCTATTGCCGCAAGCGAAGGAAGGCGTAAAATCCCTGTGATATGATCGGCTCACGGGCACAAGCAGGACATTGGAACCTATCCCGCTGTCGTTGCCTAGGGCCGTACCCGCCAAGCTTACCCCAATTTTGGGTTTGGGATATATCTCTATAAGGTTCCGCCATTAACCAACTGTGAATTTAGAGACTTGATTCAGTGACGAAATGTTTGATTTGTTTGGCATCTGCGGTCAGCCTCCTGCTTTCGGGATGCGCTGCCATCAACCCCTCCCACACCCAAGTGGTTGCGGATTCCGATGATACCCTAAAAATCGGAGGCAGTGGGCCGCGACAGGGGGAGGGCGCGGTTTACTACATTTTGGCGGGCGAATTAGCCGTCCAGCGCGGACAATACGATATCGCACTGGACAATTACCTTAAAGCCTCGACGCTGACACAGGATGTCAAAATCGTCCAGCGGGCCACCCAGATCGCGCTTTATCTGAAAAAAAACGACAAAGCTTTAGAGTCCGCCTTAATTTGGCTACAGCGCCAACCCGACAGCGCCGACGCCCGGAAGCTAACCGCCTTTCTGCTGCTCAAGTCCGGGCGAGTTGACGAGGCGGTGGATCAATTGGCCGTGCTATTGAGCACGCCGGGGATCGATGTCGAAAATACGCTGATTGACTTGGCGAAACTGTTAAGCACGGACATTCCCAAGGAGGACGGCATCAACCTCATGCTCCGTCTGGGCGAGCGCTTCCCAAACATGGCAGAGCTTCATTTCGCATCCGCCTTGCTGGCATCCGAAAAGCAAGAATACCAAACTGCCCTTGAGGAAACTGAAAAGGCCTTGTCCCATCATCCGGATTGGAGCCGGGCACGCCTGCTGCAAGCCCAAGTGATGTCCAGAATGGGCGATTCTGCCAAGGCGCACGAAGTCATGCGGAAAGCCATGCAAGGCGATCCGAACAATCCCAGGCTTCGGTTGATTTATTCCCAGTATCTTGCCAAGTCGGGCGATGTGCATGGGGCGGCCAGGGAACTTGAAAAAATCCTGGCCAAGGAACCTCGCAATCAAGAAGCCCTGATGGGGCTGGCCATAACCCAATTGGAGTTGGGGCAGGAAGCCAAGGCCCAACAAATATTGGAACGCCTAGCCGAATCCCCAAGCCACAATATGCAGGCTTACTTTTATCTTGGCCTGATCGAAACCCGGAAAAAACATTTGCAAAACGCCGTGCAATGGTTTGACAAGGTCAGCGAAGGACCCGTGGTCTTTGATGCCCAAGTGAATGCCATCACCTCATTGATTTACTTGGGGCAAACTGAGGAGGCCAGACAACGCTTGGCTGAAGTCCGCAAAAAATTCCCTCAACAAGCGGTGCGCATGTACTTGCTGGAAGCAGAAGCACTGACTAAGGACAAGAATTATACCGAGGCTTTCGACTTGTTGAGCCAGGCAATCAAGGAAATGCCCGGCCAAACCGATTTGCTTTACTCTCGCGCACTGGTTGCCGAAGAATTGAACCGGATGGAGATCATGGAGGCTGATCTCCGGGCAGTGCTGGAAAAGAAGCCGGAAGACCCCAACGCGCTGAATGCGTTGGGGTTCAGCTTGGCGGATCGCTCGGAGCGACTGGAGGAAGCCAAGGGTTACATTGCAAAGGCACTGCAAGTCAAGCCTGACGAACCGGCGATTCTCGACAGCTACGGCTGGGTTCACTATCGGCTGGGGGATAACACAACCGCCTTGGTGTACTTGGGCCGGGCCTATGGCCTACTCAAGGACCCCGAAATCGGGGCGCATTTCGGCGAGGCACTTTGGGAGTCTGGAAAACAGAATGACGCAAAAGCGATTTGGAAGGAGCTGTTGCGCAAGTACCCCGACGATGACGATATCAAGAAAGTCATGCAGCGATATCCAGAAGCCTTCAAATAGCGATTTCCGGCATCCCCTATGTTTAGCAAGTTTTACAGGCCATTGTGCGCACTGTTGATCGCCTCCAGCTTGACCGGATGCGCCCCGTTCATGGGCGGGGCTGTTGCGCCGCGCTTGACTGAGGTCCAGCGACCGCTTTACAGTGTCAACGCCTGGAAATTGGAGGGCCGCATCGCCGTAAAGGCTGGCAATGAAGGATGGAATGCCAATCTGTTCTGGGAACACGAGGGCGGACAGGACAGGTTGCGCATTTATGGGCCTTTCAGCCAAGGCGCAGTGTCGATTATTGTGCAGAGCGATTTGGTTTACATCAACGAGGGCAACGGAGTCGTCACTAGATCAAGCGACCCCGACGATTTGTTGAAAAAAAAGCTTGGGTTTGCCGTACCCTTGCGTAGTCTGCGCTACTGGGTTCTTGGCCTGCCCGCCCCGGATATCGACTACCAGGCAAAGGTGGATGCCGAAGGCGGGTTTACAGGCTTCGAACAACAAGCTTGGGTGCTAGGATTTGAAAATTTCGAAAAAGTCGCCAATTTCATAATGCCGCAGAAAATAACCATCCTGGGGAATGTGGTGAGGTTGAAGCTGGTCGTGGATGAATTTGTAATAAAGAATTGTCAGGGGGGGTTATGTCCGTGAAACCATTGCGCCTGCCCGCGCCGGCGAAATTGAACCTAATGCTGCGGGTCGTAGGGCGTCGACCCGACGGTTATCACTTGCTGCAAACGGTTTTCCAGTTTATTGACTGGTGTGATTGGATCGAACTTAAGCCGAGGCAAGACGGGAAAATAAGCCTTTCAACTCCACTGGCAGACGTGCCTGAAGCGTCCGACCTGACCATCCGCGCGGCCAAGTTGCTGCGTGACGCGGTGGGAATTGGATGGCTCGGCGTCCACATAGCTGTGGAAAAAAACTTGCCGATGGGCGGCGGGCTGGGCGGGGGCAGTTCCGATGCCGCAACCACGCTACTCGGACTCAATGCCTTATGGGAACTGGGATTGTCCATCGATGTGCTGGCCGGTTTGGGACTACAACTTGGGGCGGATGTGCCCGTCTTTGTGCGGGGTTACGCAGCCTGGGGAGAAGGCGTGGGTGAGTATCTCACCCCCCTGCCGGATTTGCCCGAACCTTGGTACTTGGTTGTGACCCCGCCTTGCCATGTCACCACAGGGGCGATTTTTTCTTCGCCGGAATTGACAAGGGACAATAAACGCATCACAATAGGCGACTTTGTTGCTGGTCGCCAAGAAAACCACTGCCTTCCCGTGGTTGTTAAGGCGCATCCCCAGATCGGGGAGGCAATCAAGGCTGTTGGCGCATATTCAGCATCACCGAAATTAACAGGCACAGGATCATGTGTGTTTGGCACATTCGATAGTGAGGCTGGAGCGCAAAACGCGGCGAGGAACCTGTCCGCCGAATGGCGGGTTTTCGTTGCGAAGGGAATGAACCGATCTTGTGTACATGGCGCTCTAGGGATTGCATAGAGGCTAAATAATAGTTTAATGGGGCGTCGCCAAGTGGTAAGGCACGGGGTTTTGATCCCCGCATACCCAGGTTCGAATCCTGGCGCCCCAGCCATATAGTTTTTTCCGTTGATTTACATGGGTTGGGGGAGCTTGAATGACCGATGCCACGTTTATGGTATTTTCGGGAAACGCCAATGTGTGTCTCGCCGAAGGAATTGTCCGTAAACTGAATATGCGCTTGGGGATGGCAAGCGTCGGGCGATTCAGCGACGGGGAGATTGCCGTCGAAATCGAAGAAAATGTGCGGGGCAGGGAAGTGTTTCTGGTGCAACCCACCTGCGCCCCCATCAATGAAAATCTCATGGAGTTGCTGATTATGATCGACGCATTCCGTCGGTCGTCGGCTGCGGTGATTACGGCAGTGATACCCTATTATGGTTATTCCCGTCAAGATAGGAGGACCCGTTCGGCGCGGGTTCCGATCTCGGCCAAGCTTGTCGCTAAAATGATTTCGGCGGCTGGGGCTGACAGGGTACTGACGGTTGATTTACATGCCGACCAGATTCAAGGTTTTTTTGACGTACCCGTCGATAATGTATATGCTTCACCGATTTTGCTGGGTGATGTATGGCGGCAGCAATACCCGAATTTAATGGTTGTTTCGCCCGATATCGGCGGTGTTGTCAGGGCGCGGGCACTGGCCAAGCGAATGGATGACGCAGATTTGGCCATTGTAGACAAGCGTAGACCCCGCCCGAACGAGTCGATGGTGATGAACATCATTGGCGATGTGGAAGGCAGAACCTGCGTGATGGTTGATGATCTGGTCGATACGGCAGGCACTTTATGCAAGGCGGCCAAAGCTCTGAAGAACAACGGAGCGGTTAAGGTCGTCGCCTATTGCACGCATCCTGTTTTGTCCGGGGCTGCGGTGGATAATATTGCCACCTCCGTTTTAGACGAATTGGTGGTGACCGATACGATTCCTTTATGTCCATCTGCCAAGGAAAGCCCGAAGATACGCGTTTTGAGCGTGGCGGAAATGCTGGCTGAAACGATTCGCCGAATAGCGGTGGGCGAGTCGGTAAGTTCTTTGTATGTGGATTGATTTTTGTTTTTTTAACCTGCTCAGAGTATTTCGGAGAAAAAGATGGTAGGCAGTTTCGAGTTTGAAGCGGAGAAAAGAACCACAACTGGCAAGGGTGAGGCGCGTCGCTCGCGTCGCTTGGGAAAAATCCCGGCAATCTTGTACGGCGGCGGTGGGGAACCAGTTCAACTGTACTTAACACATCATCGGGTGTCCAAGGCATTGCAAAATGACGCGGTCTACTCCCATGTCCTCACCCTCAGATATGAAGGTAAGGAAGAAAAAGCCATTTTGAAGGCCCTGCAAAGACATCCCAGCCGGCCTATCGTCATGCACATGGATTTTCAACGGGTCAACGAGAAGGATAAGCTCCACGTCCACATTCCTCTGCGCTTCATCAACCAGGAAACATCGGTGGGCGTGAAAAAGGGCGGGGTGGTCAGCCATGCATTGGTTGAAGTCGAAGTGGTTTGTCTGCCGCAAGATTTGCCCGAGTTTATCGAAGTCGATATGGCTCGAGTCGATATTGGCGAACTTGTCCATCTGTCCGACCTTAAAGCTCCAACAGGTGTTGAGTTGGCGGAATTGACCCACGGCGCAGCTAATGACAGGACAGTCGCGAGCATTCACACAGTTCGTACGACGGATACGGAAGAATAATAATCGAGTCGATGGTGGACGTTTGGCCTTGGCATATAGGTTGATAGTCGGGTTGGGTAATCCGACTTCAAAATACGAACTGACCCGCCATAATGTCGGTTTTGGGTTTGTCGATGAGGTCGCCCGTCGGTACCGGTTGAGTTTTTCGTCCGATTCAAGGAGTCAGAGTCTATTGGCCCAGATGGATTGGGAAGGGGACAAGGTTTATGTGCTTAAACCCATGCAGTACATGAACCGAAGCGGTGGGTCAGTCTCCGCATTGGCGAGTTTTTACAAAATTCCTTCGTCGCAGATTCTTGTCGCACACGATGAACTCGATTTTGCGCCGGGTGTGGTGAGATTGAAAGTCGGCGGTGGGCACGGTGGGCACAATGGCTTGCGGGATATTGCCGCTAAGTTGGGCAGCACTGAATTTACCAAGATTCGCTTCGGCATAGGGCATCCTGGCAACCGCGACGAGGTGGTAAATTATGTTCTTGATCGACCTTCAGTGCTTGATCGCGAATCACTGCGAGGGGCAGTGGAAAGGGCTACCGACTATATCCCACAAATACTCGGCGGGAAACTGGATGAGGTGATGAATGGGTTACATTGATGCCAAGAGAATAATTTATCTTGACATCAGTCGTCCCATGGTTAAAAATTGTGGACTGTTTTACGGAGGGGTTCCCGAGCGGTCAAAGGGATCAGACTGTAAATCTGACGGCTCAGCCTTCGAAGGTTCGAATCCTTCCCCCTCCACCATTTTTCTTGATGCGGGTGTAGTTCAACGGTAGAACCTCAGCCTTCCAAGCTGATGGCGTGGGTTCGATTCCCATCACCCGCTCCAAGAGTTATTGTTTTGCCCATATAGCTCAGTTGGTAGAGCACTTCCTTGGTAAGGAAGAGGTCTCCGGTTCAAGTCCGGATATGGGCTCCAGATTTTATAATTATTGTATTGGCTACTTTTTTAATAATAGACAGGGGAATTTGCTCATGTCCAAAGAAAAATTTTCGCGCACCAAGCCGCATGTGAACGTAGGGACGATTGGCCATGTAGACCATGGCAAGACGACCTTGACGGCGGCACTGACTAAGATCAGTGCTGAGCGCTTCGGTGGGGAATACAAAAAGTACG
>CAIODU010000112.1 GCA_903857165.1 uncultured Methylococcaceae bacterium
ATGGCACTGGATTCCTGCATCCCTGCTGGAATGACGGCATTTTTGGCTCGGTGCGACTTGTGTATAACGATGAGCGCTCCGGCGTGGGAGCCTGTCCCCGGACGCTCCGCGTCCGTTCACCGCAGGTCTGTAGCCCGGTAGGGTGGGCAAACAGCTTCACCGTTTGCCCACGCGGAACCGGCTTGAACGGTGGGCAACAAAAAGACGTTGCCCACCCTTGGTATGATTATTTTTTAAGCACGTTTAGCCGGAAACCCGAAGCGGGCCGGGCTATGGAAATGGGCGCGACGGGGTTTGTTACCCCGTCGCCAACGTTTTGTGCGTAGCCTAAGGCATCCGGCATGGCAGCAAACGTTACGGACGGTATGAGACATATCCCGTCCGGCTTTATTGATATTTGCCTCTTGCAGGTCAGGGTAGGATTTAGGAGATTTCCTCGCCACCCATTGACCTATTTGGACATGCGGAGCATCATCTAAAACGACTCCTTGACCCATTGAGATGGAATGTGGGGGATCATGGCAAAACTTTCCCGCATCCGTGTTACTTCATGCGAACTACCAGATTGAAATATAAAGGATAAATAAATGATAAACTCGGAGACCATCCTTGAGCAGTTGCAAATTTCCAAGGAAAACCTACTGAATGAAGTTTCTTTGTTACTGGGTAAACAACAGCTTGCCGAATACCGCATGGAAACAGAATATTTTGAAAAAAAATATCAACAAACCTTTGCAGAATTTAATCAGGCTTTTCAAGCCCGAACTGCAAACTATGAGATGGAAAATGACTGGCTCAATTGGAAATTTGCCGTAGAAAGTTTTGCATATTGGCAAAAGCTGTTGAGTTAAGCATGTTTTTAGACGTTTTGGATGAATATGAAGACATTATTGCCAACTATGATATTTTGCAATTTAGAATGGTGGGCGCATCGTATCAATTTGTTGCCAAAGTGTGCTTGAACAATCAAACCGAATTGCACGTTAAAGATTATTTGTTTCTGGATGGCACAAGAAAATACTCTTACCATTGGCAAGATGCACAAGGAAACTGTATTGTACGATGGGATAATGCACCACATCATCAGGGAGTAACCAACTTCCCCTTTCATTAACATCTTGGTGAACAGGAAACAATAGCCGAATCACCACCGATTAAATTAAATGCCGTGCTAGATAATCTTCGCAAGGTGATTAAATATCATTAGAAATACAGCAAAAAAATTCCCGCATTTTGTGCTGCTTCCAGCGATACTGAAGCGGGCCGGGCTATGGAAATGGGCGCGTATGGGTTTGTAGTCCCGTCGCTAACGTTTTGTTGGCCGGAAGCTTGTGCAGCAGGTGTAGTGCAGGACCTTGCGCTGCCGGGGCGACAAAGCCTGCGGGACGGCCCGCCGCGCGGGGGCCAGGAGGGCATCGAAACCGCCATGAAGGTAAAGGTCGATCCAACGCTCCAAGGAGTGCCGGTGGACCTTCTGGTCCCGGCACACGGCGGCCAGGGTTTGCCCGTCCCAAATTGCCTTCAAGGCCATCAGCCGCCGCCGTTGGCGCTGCGCCTTAGGAAAAAGCAAAGCCGGAAAGATTGCCATCTTACTCCACTTCCTTGAATCCGTATTTGACAAAAAGCTGGGGCGAGCTTTTTAGATAATCGAAAAATGCCTTTGCCTCGCCCGATTGCCTCACCAGTGCGGCTGGATAGGCGATGGGCGCGTGGAGTTCTTCCGGGAAGCTGCCTACGGTCTCCACTTTATTGCCAATCTTTGTATCCGTTATATAAACAATGCCTATGCACTCCCCTCGCCCGACCAAATCCAGTGCAGCGCGCACGTCATCGGTGCCCACCACCCGCTCTTTGATCGCATCCCACCAACCCAGTTGGGTCAAAGCTTGCTTGGCGTAAACTCCAACCGGCACTGATTCGGTTTGCCCGGTGCAGAGCTTGCCCTTGAAAGCGTCGGCAAAATCAAAATTCTTTTCAAACCTTACCTGTAAAACCTTGCCCTTGGGCACGATCAGCACCAGTGTGTTCCCCACCAAATTGAAGCGAGATTTTTGGTCAATCTTGCCCTTGCCATCCAGATAATCCATCCATTTGTTATCCGCCGAAATAAACAAGTCGGCAGGTGCCCCTGCTTCGATTTGCTTGGCCAACGTCCCTGATGCGGCGAAAGAGAATTTGATCTTCACGTCATGGCTGGCTTCGTAGGTCTTGGCAAGTTCGCCCAACACGTTGGTCAGGCTGGCCGCTGCGTAAACCGTCACCTCGCCCGCCAGACTGGCATTCAATGCCAATAGGAGAGGGATGGCGACAAGCAGCTTGAAGAAGCGTAAAGGGTGTTTCGTCATGGCGGGACTCCGGAAATTGAGGAAGCGTGGATGGGCATCGGTGTATATTGAAATATATATCACTCGTCTGTGTCAACTCCAATGGGGGAAGGCATCCTAGTCCAATTCGACTGCGGCAGCACTTTGTTGGCTAGCATAACGCCCCACGCATGCAGGGACATGGCTTTGCAGGAGGGCGATTCGGTTTATTGCTTGGTCAAGACCCACGCATTTTGCTATGTCGCTGAAATGGAGATGACCCCACCTCGGCAGATCCTGAACTTGTCGATACGATTTCCGTTGAACAAGCTGTAACCGGCGATTAAACCGTCGAAAAGCGGCGATCAGTCTGTGGCGCAAACAGGTGTCCATCTCTGGTGTCACCATTTGTTGCTATTAGCCTGCTAAATTTTGCATTTACGCAAATATCATTTGCGCACAGTCACGCCATCGTTATATTTTAATGAATATATCAAAACCAAAAAGGATTGGCTGCCCGGCAAGAACCGCTTTGAATGGCCGTCGGAGTACAACGCCAAAAAGACCTTGGGGTTGCCGGATTGGCTGAATGCGAGCTTGGAATTCCGTACCCGTTACGAAAGTCTGGACACGCCTTGGGCCAAAGGACAGACCGGTAGCCAGCTTCGAGCACATCCAGGTTGGTTACACCTTCGACCTGCCTTGGGACCCGCGCCTGCTGCTGCAATATGACTATGCGACAGGCGGAACAACGAGCGGCACGTCAAAATCGTTCGACACACTGTTCGGCGCGAGGCGATGGGAATACGGCCCAACCGGCATCTTAGGTCTGTTTGCCCGCAACAATATCAGTTCTCCCGGCATCCGTTTTTTTGTCGTGCCGCACCGCGATGTCGCCGCCTATCGGGCTTGGTGGATGGCGAATGGCACAGCACCCTGGAAATCCACCAATCTCGTTGATCCGACCGGCAAATCCGGCGATTTCCTAGGCCACACAGTGGAGCTATCAGCCCGTTGGGATGCGCATGAGAACGTCGCCATCGAAGGCGGATGGACCTATTTCATGAAGGGCAATTTCGCCCGCAACGCCCCACTGCCATTAAGTTAACAACTGATGTTACGCATGGACGCGAAAGAGGGATGACGGGAGCGTCAAAGCTTGCTTTGACAAGAGAGCGGGAAATGCGAAGCTTGCTTCGCCTGTCAAAGCAAGCTTTGACGCTCCAATCCTAGGCCGTTGCGTAACATC
>CAIODU010000113.1 GCA_903857165.1 uncultured Methylococcaceae bacterium
ATGTTGCCCCCCTGCTGCTGGATGGTCGCCTGGCCGGAGACAACCTGCCCGCCGGTGGGCAGGGCGTTAGTCGAGGGGTCGGCCATGGCGGCACCGGCCAGTGCCAGGTGAACGGCAAGGACGATGGGTTGAAGGCGAAAACTATGGCTGTTGGGGTTGGTGTCCATGACAAATGTCTCCAAAATATATTAATTGGTTCTGTGACACCTTAGTTGATGTCACAGGTTTTAAAAATACTTACTCAATTGCGCCCAGAAATGCGGGGTGTCATAGGTGCCGTCAACATCCCTTCCGTTAGCTTGGGGATTCGGATTAGAGCCAATGCGCTGGGCGACGCTGAGCTTGACGGCAAAGTCGCCGGGGGAAATCCAATTGATGCCGAACCCGCCGCCGCTCAGGGTGTAGTTGTTGGGGCCAGGGCCTATGCCTGGCCACGGGTTGTTGTGCAAAGTCACCCCGCCATGGTCTATGAAACCAACCAATTGCACGTTGTTGTACACATCGTAACGCAGCTCAAAGTTCATTAAATAGCCTTCGTCGGCCAGCGCTTCGTTGACCGGATAAGCGCGCACGCCGAAGGGTCCGCCTAGGCTGAATTTCTCTGAGGAATCGAGGTTTTTGGTGGACAATTGCCCGACAAAATTGGCCCAGAAACTAACCGGCCCATACACTTTTTGCAGGCGGGAAAAGGCCAAGGTGAATTTCTGATAAGAACCCGCCGTTCTGGGGCCTGAATTTAAGGTATTAACGATGGCTGGGTTATCACTGATGCCCTGGTCAGCATTGAAGTAAGCTTGATTGCCAGTGAGATCCACATCGCCCGCGCTCAGGTAGAAGCTGGCATTGTTAAACCCTCCCCCTAGCAGTTGGTCGCGAAGGTCGCCTTGCAAGCCGACAAACCCAACGTTGATGGTCTTGTCGCTGACTGGGTGATATCCATCATCAAAACGGGATACGTTGTGGTAGCGCCGGGTGTCAAACCCAGCCAAGCTGTAAAGATTTTTGCTGCTGCTGCGTACCCACGGATAGCTGGCGAAAGTCCCACCAACCCAGGCATCGCCATCGGCATCCAATTTGCTGAACTGGGCACCTGGCACATCGCTAAGCACGTAATACATGCTGGATGCCGCCACGCCGACGCGCAAGCCACTGTATCCTAAGGGCACTGTGTAAGTCATGCGTCCGTACACGTTGCCGGAACCGCCTTGCAAGCGTAATGTGGCCTGGTCGCCAACACCAAAAGCGTTGTTGATGAACAGCGAACCTCCGAATTGGTGTTCGCCGACTGCGTTGATGCCGGCATTGGCATAGTCGAGGCTGCCGTTAACCAACGGGCGCGATTCGATGTCTAGTTTAAGCTGGGTGGTCCCGAGCTTCGATCCTGGCTCAAGGGTTGGAATGGCGGAAACGCCTGGCAAATCGTTGAGCAGCAAAACCCCGCGATCCAAATCGTCCATGCGCAAAATTTGTCCCTTAGGTTGGGCGTTAAGGATGGTTTGCTCCGCAATATCGTGTGTCCACCAGTAATTGGATAATACGCCCTTCTGGTCATTGACTTTGACCTCATCCAACCTCCCTTCTAGCACACTGATTTCGACCACGCCGTTGCGGATTTCTTGTTTGGGTAGCCAAGCGCGTGCCAAATAGCCCCGTTCACGGTAGTACATGGCCACTTTCTGTGCCGCCTCCCATAAACCTTGTACGTCAAGTTCCCGGCCTAGAAGTTTTTGGCCTTGGTCATCAATAATGGCAGATTTCAACTCTTCCTCGGAAATCAGCTTGTTATCCGTTATTTTCCAGTCCTTTACAGTGATCTTGCCGCTTTGGCCCGCTGCCGGGGCGGTAGGTTGCGGGACTTTCATCTGCGGTTGGACGGGGGGAGAGGGGACCATCGGGCGTGGCTGGTTACGCATGATCGCTCCGGCATCTGGAATATTCGATGGCAGGTCAGGGGCGGCCAAGGTTTGCGGGCCAACCGCAAGACAGGCCATCCCAATGGCAAGGCGAATTTTTTCCATTCTATTCCGTGTGGTTACAAGCATAATCATGGCCCCTGGGTTTCCCCGGTAAATAAAATGTTACGATTTCTCCAGCAAGCCAAACCTATTTGGATATTCCGCAGGTTTGGGAGTGTGGAAATTCTACTCTCAATCACTGACAAAGGGAACAGAATCCAATGCAACATTTATGACTGTCGTTCCGGTGACAGTCTTCATGCTTGCCCATGCATCCAACATGTCGGGGCGTTATAAATTAACTTAAGGGCTGATGTTACGCATGGACCTATGGCTGGAGCGTCAAAGCTTGCTTTGACATCAAGGCGAAGCCTTGACGGATACGTTGCCAAAGCAAGCTTTGGCGCTCCAACCCGGGCCAAAGCAAGCTTTGGCGCTCCCTGCGTAACATCAGTTAAGGGGTTGAAATGCTTGGCTCGGCGGTACTCCTGTTCGACCCATGCCTGGGTGGCGACGTTGAGCAGGCCCAGCGTCAGTTCCGCCGCGCCAGCGGGGAGTGTGGTCGCCGCGTCCATGCGTCGCTTAGAACGCCTCGCGGCGGCGTAAGAGTTCGCGGTTGATGGCTCACATGGGTCTACAATCCACGAGGTGGCCTGTGATTGTTTAAACAGGCAAGATGCCCGCCGGCTGATTACTCCTCCAACTGCTGGATGCCGTCAAGGAACCACGTCGGTTGTTTGCTGTTTTGCGAACGGATGAAATGCCAAACTTCTTTGACGGATGCCGGGTCTTGCCCAGGGGTTTCACGCAGCAAAACGTCGAACAGAACGGTGGCCTCCCGTTCCTCTCCCCTGTCATTGACTTCCAAAATCTCCGCTTCAACTTTTAACAAATCCGTGCGGTTGTCGCCAACACGTTGTTTGATCTGATCCTGCAACTCGCCAAACACCTTGTCAGTGCATAGGCCGCGCAATTCAGCCAAATCGCCACTGTCCCATGCCTGCTGTAGATGGGCATAAGCCGCCTTGGCGCCTTTGAGGAAAGCCGCCGCATCGAAATCGGCGGGAAAGGCAATGGGTCCGGTAGGTTTGAATCCTTTGCCTTCACCACTTCCGCCTCGGTTGAATAATAAGTCGGTATTGAACCCGGCACGGCCCGAGGCTCGGTCGGTTGGCTCTGCATTGCGCTGATAGGCTTGGTCAAAACCTGTGTCTGCCGGTTGACCATGGGGCTGGCTGGTGGCCCGGCCCATTCCACTCTGGGTGCGGGCTGAAAATAGTTTAAACAGCAGAAAGGCGATTCCAGCAAATAGGAGGATATCCATGAAATTGATACCCTCGAACGCCCCGCCGAAAAACATCGCGCCCAATAATCCGCCCAACGCCAAACCGCCGAGCATACCCATCATTCCTCCGCGTCTGCCCATGGCATCACGGGCCGCCTGATTTCGTTGCGCAGCCATGCCCGGCTGCTGGTAGGCCGGTTGTTGCGTGGGGCTTGCCTGATTATATCCACCGGATCGGTTGTAGGGTGTGCTGTAGGAGGGCCTGCCCCCAAAAGACTTGCCCCCGCCCAGACGCGCTGCGTAGGCTTCGCCTATTCCGGCAGACATCAGGCAAAGTGCGATCATTAAGCTCAGCAGAAATCCGCTTGTTTTATTCATGGTTTACTCTGTTGTGGGTGATTTGTTCAAAACTGTCGTTTCAACCGATAATATCGGTCAGTGCGCGGCCAAGGTCAGGATAGCGAAACTCGAATCCAGCTTCCTGCAACCGTTTGGGGATCGCCCTTTGACCTTCCAGCAGCAATTGCCCCATCTCGCCCATCGCCGCCTTCAGCAGGAATGCAGGGACGAAAAAGAATGCCGGTCTGTTGAGTGCCTTGGCCAAACCGGCGGTGAACTCACGATTGGTGACGGGGTTGGGTGAAACGCCGTTGAACACACCGCTTAATTCCGGGTTTTCCAGCAGCAATTCAATCATGGCGATCAAATCAGCGCAATGAATCCACGGCATCCATTGTCGCCCGTCCCCTATCCTCGCGCCCAACCCGAAACGGAACGAAGGCAGCATACTCTTCAACATACCGCCATGAGACATCAGTACAAGGCCAAACCGGACAATGCAAAGCCTCACGCCATATTCCTCCACCCTGCTCGCGGCTTTTTCCCAGCCATCGCAGAGAGTATGCGCAAAGCCGCCCGCACCAGGGCTGTCCTCGTCAATGACGTCGTCGCCACCGTTGCCGTAGAAGCCCACGGCGGAAGTGTTGATCAACACTTGAGGCTTTATTTCCGCCCTACTGATGAAATCCACCAGTTGCCCAGTTAAGGTGACGCGACTGTCCCAAAGTATTTTCTTTCTGGTTGCGGTCCAGTACGGCCCGATGACAGCCTCTCCCGCTAGGTTGATCACGGCATCGAAGCGTGCCGATGCGGGCAAATCCGCTAGCGAAGAGAGGGCGGCTATGCCTTCGCCGCAGATTGCCTTGACCTTCTCGGGCCTACGGCTCAATACCGTCAGCCCGTGGCCCTTTTCTTTCAATGTCCTGCATAACACGCGGCCGATTGAGCCTGTTCCGCCAGTGATTAATATATCCATGTTTTATCTCGATGAGTGGCAAACACCGCCAAAGGCGGGCTTTATTTCAATTGTATGGCCAACTGCCCTGTTTCCAAGGCAGGAAGGCCCGCGAAATCGCTCTGTTGCGAGAATAGACAGGCCTCGCCCGGGTTTATATCCCCAAACCCCTCACAAATCCCTCGCAGCAAGGAACATCCAGAAGGCCAAACCCGCAGCCAAGAAGCCTCCCGCCAGCGACCAGGAAACCGGGATCTCGAAATTTTCAAACAGGAAAAAATAGCTTATCTTAGGTTGGGAACCATTGCATCGCCCGCTTGAAAAGAAAAAAACAGAATTCCAATAACAGCAGAACCAAGACGACATCCAGCACTTTGCGCACAGCAACCCCCTTCGTTGAAAATTGTGCCGCCATTATAACCCGAAGCGCGATAGGCCCATGAATTTCCGTATTATTGTCGGCGAAGTAGGCGTAAAATAAGCCTCGACGGGAAAATCCAATAAAATTTTCTCACTGGCAATCAATCTGTGAATAGGCCATTTTTCAAGCACGCTTGCCAGTCTTGCGAAAGTTTAAGACTGTTTCCCTTGACTCAACCCACCCTTCTATATTAAATGCCCGCATATCCACCAAAACAACGCAACCACTGACATGTATCATGCATAAGGAATCTTTCAACTGGCTAGGCTTCTTCATTCGCTTGCTTTTCGCCTTGGTGCTGGTTTACGCAACCTATAATCCTGAGGGCTATTCCTATTTTCACTGGATTCAAGCCAGCTTGAACCATCGGGAAACCGGCCTGTTCGGTTCGGATGCCTTAAAGTTTGTGGCTGGCATCCTCCTGCTGGCGGGGTGGCTCATCTTTGTCAATGCCACCCGCGACTCCTTGGGGTTCGTAGGCATTTGCCTGATCTTGGCCTTGTGCGGTGGATTGATCTGGCTGGCTGCCGACATGGGCTTGTTTGAACCTACCAATGTGAGGCTAATCGAACATCTAACGGAAATAGTGGTAGCCATTATTCTTGCCTTTGGCATGTCCTGGTCCCACATTCACCGCCGCCTGACCGGGCAGGTCGACATTGACACCCGGTAAGGCGGCTCGTTTGCCCGTGCCCCATTGATCACGGGATTTAATCCTAGGCTCCGCCTATTTTAAAATTCATACTTGAGGAAACAATATGTTGAAATTGACCACACGCTCCATTCCCTGCGTCACCCCGGCACTGTTGGCGATGACTTTGATGGGCTTCGCACCCTTAAGCTGGGCGGAAACTCAGCCAGTGGCGCAAGAACACAAAGATGTCCCGGTCGTGTCCGATGTCGCCGAACAGAAGATCATAGAACACATGATGGAAGCCAGCTTGGGTCGGCTTAAAGGTTGGCCCGGCATGATTTTTTATTGCCCCGCCGAGGAATCCAAATCAACCGCATTGAAACAAATTTGCCAAGACAGTTATAAAAACTTGGAAGCCTTGTCGGTGCAACACAACGTCAAGTTCCACAAGGCCCGCAACGCCAACGACGTTGCCTTGTTGCCCCATCTGACCGGCAGGTTGAAAGTCATTATTGATGTCGTCGGCACCGAACCGGGCGTCGAACCATCGGCAATCTCCGCCCGCATCAGTGTGCTGGCCCACTATGCCCACGCGGTCAATCGGGCCACCGAAATTGCCGCCCCACAAGATTCCAGCCAGCCCAAACACCCCACTAGCATTCCCCAACATGTGGATGCCGTTCTATGGGAAAGCACGGTGGTCAAAGCCGGAACGGGCGGTCAGGATGCCTTGGCGCAGCCGGTGGCCCAGGAGATCAACGAAAGGCTGAAGACTTTCTTCGCCGATTACGACAAGGCCAACAAATTGCCTTAGTCGGTTTGGCCTGGGGCGGGGGTTCTTGAAGGATCGGCCCCAACCTAACGCAGACTAGGATCGCCCAAGGGATATGTGGCGGGATCGGCCCGGTCATCAAGACCGGGCCGGTCCGGGTATCCGTTTCCGCCGTTTCACCCTTGCGGCGAGTATATTTCTCGAAATGTCAAAATCATCCATGCCCTAAACTGATACCATAACCGCTGTTATGCAGCGTTTACCTGTGCGCCACCCACTTAATCATTCCAGGAGAAACCGATTTGAAGCAGGCGTTGGAAATTGATACCCCGATGACACGCACTGAATTGCGTGCCAGCCTTTCCCTCGCCGGGATTTACATGCTCCGAATGCTGGGGCTGTTCATGATCCTGCCGGTTTTTTCAATCTATGCCCGCGAATTGGAAGGTTCCACCCCTTTCCTGATCGGACTCGCCATCAGTGCCTATGGGCTGACCCAGGCACTGCTCGGCATACCTTACGGGCTTTGGTCCGATCATGTGGGCAGAAAGAAGGTCATCGCCTTCGGCCTGCTCGTCTTCGCCCTCGGCAGCGTGGTCGCCGCATTGGCCGACTCCATCTGGGGCGTCATCCTAGGCCGCTCCATCCAAGGCGCAGGCGCGGTGGCTTCCGTGGTCATGGCCTTGGCCGCCGACCTGACCCGCGAGGAACACCGCACTAAAGCCATGGCCCTGATCGGCATTAGCATCGGCATCTCCTTCGCCGTCTCCATGGTTGCCGGGCCGATCCTGGAAGGCTTGATTGGCGTGAAAGGCATTTTCTGGATTATTGCCGGTCTCGCGCTCACTGGCATCGCCGTGCTTTACCTGGTAGTGCCCACGCCTGTCATCAGCCGCTTCCACCGTGATGCCGAGGCGCAACCGGCACAATTTGGCAAAGTATTGAAAAACCCTGAATTGCTGCGGCTTGATTTCGGCATATTTTCCCTTCATGCGATTTTGACTGCCACTTTTGTGGTCATTCCGCTGGTGCTGCGTGACACCGTGCAATTGGCAACCGCCGACCACTGGAAGGTTTACTTGCCGGTGTTCCTTCTATCCCTGTTTGCGATGGTGCCATTTGTGATTTTGGCGGAAAAGAAACGCAAGATGAAAGCCGTGTTCGTTGCTTTCATCATTGTCATCGCAATCGCCGATGCCGGTCTGTTTGTCAATGCCAACAATGTCTACGCCATTGGTTTCCTGCTCTTCGTGTTCTTCACTGGCTTCAACCTGCTGGAAGCGACACTGCCTTCGATGATTTCCAAAGTCGCCCCTTCTGAATTGAAAGGCACGGCGATGGGTGTCTATTCCGCCGCGCAGTTTCTCGGCGCCTTCGTCGGCGGAGTCAGTGGCGGCATTATCTACGGTGCTTTAGGCAAGCCTGTCGTGTTCGCCTTCTGCGCCATTATTGCCTCGGTTTGGGCCTTGGTGGCCCTGCGCATGGCCCCGCCACGGCATCTCAGCTCCCTGTTAATCAACTTCGGCAACTTGACCGTAAATGAAGCCATTGCAATGTCGGCCAAACTTCGCCTAGTCCCCGGCGTTATCGAAGCGGTGGTATTGGCTGATGACGGGGTGGCTTATTTAAAAGTGGAAAAGGACAAACTGGATAAGGTGGCGCTGGAGGGGTTGTTGCCGGAGTGAGCGATAACGCACGACTTGATTAGAAAGATGTCGCAGCTATTCCGTCATTCCGGCATGGATCGCCGGAATCCAGCGTCCAAGGACGGCAAACTTTGACAAAAAAACGTTCCCGCCATCCTGCCCCTATTCGACAGAGGAATTGTTTGATATGGGTTTTTATCCAGATGGGTCTTGAATCTAACTTTCGCAAAGTCTATCCTGAACACATCACCGTTAGCTATCAAGGAAACCAGCCCAATGTTGCAGGCCGTTGAAGCCATTCTGGAACCCTCTGGCGAAGTTCGCTTGTTGGAGAACATTCGCGTCACCGCACCCACGCGGGTTGTCGTCACTGTCATCGAAACCGCCAGTACTATAGAGCCTACCGGACAAGGCGACATAAAATCCCTGCTTGAATTCCTGAGCGGGAATCGCCTTCCCAAGCAATGCCGCTTAAGCGCCGAGGAAATAGACGCCCAAGTTGAGGCGGAGCGTAACGCATGGGAATGAAGCCATTGATATATCTCGATACCTGTATCGTGATTTACTTGGTCGAGGAGCATCCAATATATCAGCCTACCATTGAAGCTGTTTTGTCAGATAGCTTTGGTGTGGTTTGCCATAGTCCATTGGTGGAGTTGGAGGCATTGGTATTGCCCCTGCGCCTTGAACGCAATGACCTATTGGCAAAATTTCGTATATTTTTCTCGATTAACCGCAGCTTGCATATGCCGTATGAGGTTTTTCAACACGCTGCCGAATTGCGTGCCCGGTTTTCGCTAAAAACTCCCGATGCACTGCATCTAGGCACTGCCCAATATCATGGTTGCACCGAATTTTGGACAAACGATGACCGCTTGCGAAATGTTGCTGGAAGTCTTGCGGTCAATGTGTGTGGTGGTATGAGCAAGACAACTTTGTCTTCCTAATCATCAACACCGAAAATGCACTGCAAACACGATGCAAATCCAACAAAACGGGTAAGATATGGCCGCAAACCTACACGACAAAGACTTCCACGCTTGGGCCATCGAACAAGCAAACTTGCTGAAAGCCGGAAAATTGGGCGAGATCGACTTGGATAACCTGATTGAGGAAATCGAAAGCATGGGGGCCAGTGAGCGAAACCAGTTGCAGAACCGGCTCAAGGTGCTGATAGGCCATCTGTTGAAGTGGCAATTCCAACCGGCCTACCGGTCCAGAAGCTGGAATGCAACCATCGAAGAGCAAAGGCTTTCGGTCATCGGCCTGATCGAAGACAACCCAAGCCTAAAAAGCATTTTGGAAGAGCGCATAGCCAAGGCTTACCCCCAAGGCGTGTTGCTGGCGGTCAAAGAAACCAACCTGGACAAGAAGACCTTCCCGCCATCCTGCCCCTACTCGGCAGAGGAATTGTTTGACATTGGCTTTTATCCAGATGGGTATTGAGGAGTTTATGCAAGAGCATCAATGGCATTTTAGCGTTATGCGCCGTATGGATAAGGTAATCAATCATTCGGCGGAATATGCTAAATCGCTATTTCGCACTACGCGGGCTACGATTACGCCTTACCTCGTTGACTAATTAATTTTTTTAAATCGTCTAACAAAGCACTCACTTCTGATATATGACAGACTACATCGCCCGCTTTATTATTACATTAAAACAAGCTATATCCACATCAGAAGATTCGCTCCAAGAGTTAAAAATAAATCCAACTCTAGGATACATTAATAGCATCAAAATAACACCCTTTATTGATCAATCAAAACTACTCTCTAAACTGTATATAGAAGCCATCTATTCCAGTGATGATATTTATCACTTATGCAATGGTTGGGGCGATAACCTAAATCCACAAGATGGAATTTACGTCATTCAGCCAGTAAATGGATGTTTAATGTATTTAGTCCCACCATGGGATATTACTGAAATACTGATAATGCCGTTGCTTAACTACATCTCAGCACTCACCCTGCAAGCTCATGTCTACTGGGATATGCGAGAAAACCTACAGAAATATATTTCTGATTTCACTTGGATACTTCCAGATGGAACCGAAGCACCACCCGTTCCCAACCAATACCCAAGACTCATATCTGTCCGATCCCCTGAACTATTAGGCCGACCGATTAACGCATCCGACTGGCAACTGATACAAGACAAATATAATGGAAATAACCAAGAATTACCACTCTGGCGAGTCATCCTAGCCTATGCTCACCGCGAACAAGAAAACTCTATTAGAAACACAGTTGTCCAATGCGCTACTGCATTAGATGTAGGTATTCAATCTCAACTTCCAAATACAATTAATTTTGATATGCGTGTACTCAATGGATATTTTAAAAATAAAGGAATTAGAACCCCCGATTTAAGGATAACGGATCAGGCTTTATTCAACACTTTAAGTCAGCTTTGGTATACGAGACATTCAATCATCCATAAAGGTGAAGCTATGATATATGACAGAAATCCTCAAAGTGGTGGTCAGCCAATACGTCCTCTTCAAGCCCAAGATACAACAGAATATCTCAAAGCTGTCCCTAAAGGAATAGAATATGTCGAGAATAATCCACCATAATTTCATCAAAAATTTCTATTATTATGGCTTTGCAAGCCATGTAGGGCCGTAGGGCGCATTAGCGTTTTAGCGTAATGCGCCGTATGTATCGGTAGTCATTCGCGGCGGAATATGTTAAAACGCTATTCTGCCCTACACGGGCTGGAATATTGGGCAACTGCGCCTATGCCCAACCCATGAAGCTAAGATGAAAAATCTGATTATATGCCAGAAATACAACCGAGCGTGGCACATATCGCGCACCTAATTACTGCCTTTACCCCAAAGTTGGAAATGACTCAAATCGGGAGATTCTCCATGGCAACTTTAGTATTAAACGATATATCCGATAATCTTTACCAGCGGCTTGGAACGCTCGCGGAAGCGCACCGCCAATCCGTAAACCAAGAAGCGATGAATGTGCTGGAAGCCGCCCTTGCACCACTAGACGATATGCCTAAACCTAGCGTGGAAGAAACCCTAGACTGGCTGCGCCGGGAAGTATGGACATTGCCGATGTTGGATAATCGCAATTCCGATGAGATCATAGGTTACAATGAACATGGACTATTCGATTGATTTGGATGGCTTCAAAAGAAGGTCTCATGCAACGCCGCAAAGGCGCAACGTAAAGCGGTTCTTCGTTACGCCTTTGCGTCGTTGCGTGAAACCTCTTCTTGCTGTTCGTGTGGTGAGATGCCCGCACTCCAAGGGTTTGCGCCAAAATGAAAATTGCTGGCTGTTGCCCGATCTTGGCTCAAAACATTTATAATTGAATAAAATTCAACCTATGCCGACCATACTTGTCCTTCTCTTGTGGAGATCATATTTGAACATTTTGATTACATTGTTAACCAGTGGCAAGAACAAAAAAGGGGTTGACTATGAATAGACTTTATCGGAAACCATTTTCTGATGCAGCAATGTCTCGATGTTTAACAAGGTTTCGATAAAGCCTAACGACTAAAACTCAATTTACCGGAGTGACGCGATGTCAACTACACTGTCCATTGAAATACCCTGCGAAATCGCCCATGCAGCGAAAATGACACCGGATGAATTGCGCCGGGAATTGGCTATACATTTGTTTAGCGTCCATAAACTGTCCTTTGGCAAGGCTAGGGAAATGGCCGGAATGACGGTTTGCTCATTTCAACAACTGTTGGGAAGCCGGGAGATTTCACCGCACTATGACATTTCCGAGTACGAAGAAGACTTGGCAACATTGTCCAGGCTAGACCGGATATGAAAGTGGTCAGCAATACCTCTCCACTCATCAATCTGGCTTGGATTGGGCAATTGGGAATATTGCGTGAATTGTATGGCACAATCCACATTCCAGAAGCCGTATGGCATGAAATAGTCGTACAGGGTGATGGGCAACCGGGAGCCGAGGAAATAAGCAACGCCAATTGGATCAATACCTGCGCTGTTGACAACAAACTCCTCGCACTAGCGCTGCATCAAGAATTGGATGCCGGAGAAGCAGAAGCCATAGCGCTTGCCATTGAACAAAAGGCCGGACTGTTGCTGATGGATGAACGTCTGGGGCGAGAAACGGCCCGCTATTTTGGATTAAATTACACTGGCGTGATCGGCTTATTGATCGAAGCCAAACAAAAGGGACTTATCGGCTCGATAAGAGCATATCTGGATAGATTGCGGACGATAGCCGGATTTCATATCAGCCGGTCCCTATATCTCAAGGTATTGCAGGATCAAGGCGAACTATAACCACTTGAACTTTGGGCAAGGCTAGGGAAATGGCCGGAATGACGGTTTGCTCATTTTGACCCCAAACCTCATCGGCCATGTTTCCTAGGTTCCGGCGATCCATGCCGGAACGGCGGAATTGCAGTTTTGGCCGAAACAACTGGCCAATCAGGTTCCGTTAAATGGCAAGCAACAGATTTCCAGGTAAGGGTTCCCAAGCCTGAACTTGGGAACCTGTGACATGCTCCAATCCGTATACTCACATCGTCCTACGTTGCCGAAACTCAATCGCACATGGTGGGGCCGCCGCATCTAGCCCGCACACCGGCCTTGCATTTATCGTAATACGCCTGGCATGCCGCAGCGTCATTCTTGCTGGCACACACCTTAAATTCACCATCGCATAATTCAGTCAATTTCTTTATGCAACTGTCACATTTGGCCTCGTCTTTGGCGACAACCAAGGGGCTGTTTAAAGGGGCTTCGCCTGCGAAGGCGAGCGATGGAATGGCTAACGCCAAGAATAACCCAAGAGTAAGTGCCGCGTTTCTGATGTTCATGATATTGCCCTTTACTTTTTGTGAGATGTGGACGCCGATGCCGATTCTGTCGGGGCAACCCCGACTAGCGCGTCATCAACCGTCAATGGAGGGTGTAACAAGCCTTGCCGGGCTTTTGGGATTTTTCCTTATGTTTATTTTTCTTGTTTGCCCGCTCCCCATCTCCAGCTTGGGAACGTGGTTTTAAATGCGCCGACATCATGGGTTTCCAAGCTGGAGCTTGGGAACCAAAAGGAAGAGGATTGTTTTCATTGCCATACCTCAGTGTAGTAACGGTAGAATTTATTTAAGATTGATTGTGCTTCGTTGTCTTACCGCCTCAAACAATAATATACCGGTTGCCACGGAGACATTCAAACTTTCCACTTGACCTAGCATCGGTATCTTGACTAGGAAATCGCAATGTTCGCGGGTCAATCGCCTCATGCCTTTTTCTTCCGCCCCTAAAACCAAAGCCAAGGGCATGTTCAAATCAGTCTGGTAGACCGTCTTGTCCGCCTCGCCCGCCGCGCCGACGATCCAGATGCCGGCTTCTTTCAGCCAGCCCAAGCCACGGGCCAAGTTGGTGACTTTGAAGAGCGGCACGGTTTCCGCCGCGCCGGAGGCAACCTTGGCAACGGTGGGGGTGATGCCGGCCGATTGGTCTTTGGTGATGATGACACCGTGAACGCCCGCCGCGTCCGCAGTGCGTAGGCAAGCGCCCAAATTGTGCGGGTCTTGCACATGATCCAGCACCAAGAAGAAGGCTGGCCCTGCCAATGCGTCCAGCGCATCGCGCAAATCGGATTCGCCCAGTTCACGCGCCATTTCCACTTCGACAATCACACCTTGATGGTTGCGGCCCTCGGACAGGCGGTCCAGCTCCTTGCGGTTGGCAAGATGGATGCTGACCCCGGCAGCTTCCAATTCTTGTTTGATGCGGCTGAGGCGGGCATCCATGCGCCCGGCATCCAGCCAAGCGGTGGCTAGTTTGTCGGGGGTGTGTTCCAACGCGGACTGGGCGGCATGCAGTCCGACGATGCGACGTTTGCCGCTCATGTCTTTTTGGTTCTCCTGCGGCGCTTGCGCGGTTCGCCTTCGGCCTGTTGGGTTTTCCCTTGCTCTTTGGCGGGGGCTTTAGCCGCCGGTTTCTTATCCGATGCCGCCTTTTTCTTTTTCTCCGAGGGGATCAATTCAAAATCTATTTTCCTCTCATCCAAATCGACGCGGGCGACCTTGACCCGTACCGTGTCTCCCAGCCGATAGACCACGCCACTGCGTTCGCCTTGAAGGCGATGGCCGATGGGGTCATAGTGGAAATAATCACGGTCGAGGTTGGAGATATGCACCAAGCCTTCGACAAAAATATCCTTGAGTTCCACGAAAAAACCGAAGGAAGTGACGGTGGAGATGATCCCGTCGAATTCTTCGCCCAGCCGGGATTGCATGTACTCGCACTTGAGCCAGGACACCACATCACGGGTGGCATCGTCAGCCCTGCGCTCGGCGGCGGAGCAGTGTTCGCCAAACTGCACCATTTGGGGTTGGGAATAGCCAAACGTCTCGGGGGGCCGGCCTTCGATGACATAGTTGATGCCACGATGGACCAGTAGGTCAGGATAACGGCGAATCGGCGAAGTGAAATGGGTGTAGCTTTCCAAGGCCAAGCCAAAGTGGCCTTTCTTTTCCGGCCCATAAACGGCCTGGGACAAAGAGCGCAATAGCACGGTTTGGATCAGGTGCTTGTCCGGCCTGTCGCCGATCTGCCCCAGTAAAGTGAAATAGTCTTTCGGGGATGGCTTTTCATCGCCGCCTAGCCTAAGGCCGACTCCGCCCAAGAACGTGCGCAGGTCGGCAAGCTTTTCGGCGGAAGGGCCGTCATGGATGCGTAATAAATGGGGGATTTTTGCCTTGCCTAGGAATTTAGCGGCTGCCGTGTTGGCCGCCAACATGCATTCTTCGATCAGTCGGTGGGCATCGTTGCGATTCACCGGCACGATGTTCTCGATCTTGCGATCCGGGCCAAAGACAATCTTGGATTCTTGGCTGTCAAAATCCATCGCCCCGCGCTCTTCCCTCGCCTTATGCAGCACTTGGTAGACCGCATACAGATTCTCCAAATGTTTCAGCAGGGGCTTGCGGTCCGCCCGCAGTTTCTTGTCGCGATCGACTAGAATCTTGGCCACTTCGTCATAGGTGAGTCGCGCATGGGAGCGCATCACGGCGGGATAGAACTTAGTGCGGATGGTCTTGCCTTCCCCATTCAACAGCATCTCGCAGACCATGCACAGCCGGTCTTCTTCCGGGTTGATGGAACAAAGCCCGTTGGAGAGGATTTCCGGCAACATCGGGATGACGCGCTCGGGGAAATACACCGAAGTGCCGCGCTTCTGCGCCTCCCGATCCAACGCAGTGCCGGGGCGGACGTAATGGGACACATCGGCAATGGCGACAAATAACCTCCAGCCCTTCGGGGTGGCTTCGCAATACACCGCGTCGTCAAAGTCGCGGGCATCGTCCCCGTCAATCGTGACGAGCGGAAGTTTGCGAATGTCCACCCGGCCATCCTTGGCTTCGTCCGGCACTTCCGTGCTCAAACTGGCGATTTCCTGATCGACTTCCTCCGGCCATTCATTGGGAAGGCCGTGGGCGCGGATGGCCACTTCGATTTCCATCCCAGGTGCCAGATGGTCGCCCAGCACCTCGACGACGCGGCCTATCGGTTCGCGGCGGCGGGAGGGATATTCAAGGATTTCCACCACCACGATTTGCCCGTGCCGGGCATCGCCCATCCCTTCTGCGGGGATCAATATATCGTGGGTGATGTGCTTGCTGTCGGCACTGACGCTGCTTATGCCACGTTCACAATAAAGCCGGCCGACCAAGTGCTTGGTATTTCGCTCCAACACTTCGATGATGCTGGCCTCGCGCCTGCCGCGCCGGTCCACCCCGCGCACACTGGCCACCGCACGATCCTCATGCATCAACTGGCGCATTTCGGCGGGCGGGATGAACAAATCGTCGCCGCCCTCGTCGGGACGGAGAAACCCGAAGCCATCGGGATGGCCGAGAACCCGCCCGGCAATCAAGTCCTTTTGGTTGACTTGGCAATAGCGGTCGCGCCGGTTGCGCAGGATTTGGCCATCGCGCTCCATGGCTTTGAGCCTTCGGTGCAGGGATTCGACGTCCTCCTCCTCGAACACCCCCAGCAAGGGTGACAATTCTTCCAGTTTTAGCGGAACGCCTTGTTCCTTCAAAACTTGGAGAATGAGTTCCCTGCTGGGAATGGGGCGTTCGTATTTTTGCGCCTCCCTTTCAGCAAAGGGGTCGGTGTACTTGAAGTCTTTGGCCTTCGTTTTAGAAGGTGATGTCATTGCTCGCTTGTCCTGTGATAGATCGAATGTCTGCCAAGACCGGCTTAGGTTTAAACCTAAGTCGGCCTTGACTTTTCCAATTGAATGTAATGCCGATGTGTAATGATAAAACAGTTCGGGCCGTTTGGCGCGAAAGCGAAGAAAGAAATATGGAAATTTTAATCCCCGCAAGCGGCACCTTGCCCGCCCCTGACGATTTCAAGATTGCCCACGAACCGAAAAGCGGCTCGCTGCCGCCCATGCCACCCGTTTGGCCAACTACCATTAAGTTAAGCTTGGTAGGAGCGGGCTTGCCCGCGATTCATCTCGGACAGCCCTTTATTTTTGGGCATTTTATCGCGGGCAAGCCCGACTCCTACAGCAACATGAAGGGTTAACTTAATGGCAGTGACCCGTTTGGCCAGTGCGAAAAGCCATGAAGTGCAGATGGCCCCCATTGACCCGGCCAATGAAGACACCGGAAAACCGCCACCCCCTCGGCAACCTGACCCCACGGCACTGGCGCAGATCGACGCGCCTGAAAAATCCCAGGACTTCGGGCAAGTGTCGAAACAGGCGCTCTCCGATCTCGTTTACGGTAAGGACGTGACCATCGAAGTCGAGACTATCGACAAATACGGGAGGACGGTCGGCAAGGTGCTGGTCGGCGGGGTTGATGCGAACTTGCAGCAAGTAGCCAAAGGCTTGGCATGCTCAAACATGATAAGCCATTCGACAACACCCGTTTTTATGCCATTCCGATTTCGGTCGGATAGCATAAAAAAACGTCTCGATAACGTTGACTTTGAACAGAGTATCTACCGGGCTGATAGACAACACGTCATTCCGGCATGGATGCCGGAATCCAGTCACAAGGATGTGAATCTAGGGGTCGCCATCAAGCCTTTTTCAAACGCTTACGCAACCGACAAGTCACCGTCCTTAGGCACTGGATTCCGGCATCCATGCCGGAATGACGGGCCTCTTACACTTGTGTATAACGACGAGAGCCGGAGCTTGGGAACCAGCCAAACTCGGTTGGATGCGCTGCAATAGTGTTATTGCAGTATCGTTTCGCACCAACGGAAATTTACTGAGCCAGTGGCGCGGTTATAGTGCTTTGGGCAAAGGAGTCAGCATAGGGTTCGATCCAGATACCTTATCGGCAACGCTAAAAATCAGGTAAAATTGCCTATTTTGTGTTTAATGGAGTCATCGGCATGGTTCAAATCGGTATCGTCATGGGCAGCAATAGCGACTGGGAGGTTATGCAACATGCGGCAAGGCAATTGAAGGATTTAGGGATAGGCTACGAGGCGCGGGTCGTTTCCGCCCACCGCACCCCGGATTTACTGTTTGAATATGCAGAATCCGCCTCCTCCCGTGGATTGTATTGCATCATCGCCGGCGCGGGCGGTGCGGCCCATTTGCCTGGGATGCTGGCGGCGAAGACCACCCTGCCGGTTTTGGGCGTGCCGGTGCCGTCGAAATATCTCAAAGGCGTGGATTCGCTTTATTCCATCGTGCAGATGCCCAAAGGAATACCGGTGGCGACTTTTGCCATCGGCGAGGCGGGTGCAACCAACGCAGCTTTGTTTGCGGCGGCGATGCTGGCCAACCATGACTTTGAGCTGAGGGACCGATTGCAAGCCTTCCGCCAACGCCAAACCGACACGGTGTTGGCAATGCAGTTGCCGGAGGTGGCAGGATGAGCCTACACCTATTGCCGACTGCCATGCTGGGCATCTTGGGCGGCGGTCAACTGGGGCGGATGTTTACGATGTCAGCGTTGTCCATGGGATACCGCGTCACCGTGCTAGACCCCGACACCGAAAGTCCGGCGGGGGCGTTGGCCGATGTCCACCTATGCGCTGCTTTTGATGACTCTGAAGCTTTGCAACAATTGGCGGACACCTGTGTGGCGGTGACCACCGAGTTTGAGAACGTCCCGGCGGAAAGCATGGCGTTCCTAGAACGGCACATTCGCGTCAGCCCCTCGTCCGAGGCTGTCGCCATCGCCCAAGACCGCATCCGTGAAAAGCGTTTCATCTTCGGGGCCGGTCTGCAAGTCGCGCCGTTCTTAGCCATTGAAAGCGTGCAGGACTTGGAGCAGGATTTGATCGGCCATTTGCCCGGTATCTTAAAAATCGCCCGACTAGGCTATGACGGCAAGGGACAGATCCGGGTCTTTTCTTCCGAGGAGGCCAAAGCTGCCTTTATTGAAATGGGCAGTAAACCCTGTGTGTTGGAACGCAAGCTGGATTTGCAAACCGAAATATCGGTGATTGTCACCCGCAGCGGAACCGGTCAGTCGGTTTGCTTTCCAGTGGCGGAAAACCAACATGCAGACGGCATTCTCGACATCAGCATAATACCGGCCCGAGTCGAAGATGCTGTCGCCGACCATGCCCGGCTTATGGCCTTGCAATTGGCCGAGTCGCTGGATTATGTCGGCGTGTTGGCAGTGGAGTTTTTCGTGCTGGACGGCGGCGAATTGCTGATCAATGAAATCGCCCCGCGCCCGCACAACAGCGGCCATTACAGCTTGGATGCCACCCTGTTCAGTCAGTTTGACCAGCAAGTGAGGTCTATGTGTGGGTTGCCGCCGGGCGACACGCGATTGCTAACCCCGGTGGTGATGGTCAACCTGCTAGGCGACATCTGGGGCGACGACGAGCCTGCTTGGGATGTCCTGCTCAGTCAGCCGAATGTCCACCTGCATCTTTACGGCAAGAAATCCGCACGGATTGGCCGCAAGATGGGGCATTACAATGTCCTCGCCGAAGAGGCTGAATGGGCGTTGCGGCAAGCGTTGGAACTCAAGGGCAGACTCAAGAAAGAATGAAAAATGGTAGGGGCGGGTTCCAAACCCGCCCGTGTTGCGATGCGGGTTGTTGGGCGGGTTTGGAACCCGCCCCTACGGTGTCACATCCCGAATGGATACTCCTTCCGATTCAACACCCCGCTGGCGCGAACCGACTGCAAGGCTTTCGCATATTCGGCCAGCACCGACAGGCTATAGTCCAGGCGTTTGCGCAAGAGGCCATCATCCTCGGACTGCGGGGCGTCTTCGTTCAACACATCGCCCACCTGACGGACGATGACATGCTC
The DNA here is from genome assembly GCA_903857165.1 of uncultured Methylococcaceae bacterium. Taxonomy (GTDB): domain Bacteria; phylum Pseudomonadota; class Gammaproteobacteria; order Methylococcales; family Methylococcaceae; genus Methylumidiphilus. The sequence continues at coordinate 19,285 of CAIODU010000113.1, forward strand.
GGAAATGTATTGAAGATGGGTATTCTTGTAACTGCTGACACGCAATTCCGCGACCGGGTAAGCGCCATTGCGGGCGGCGGAGACGCCTACGATCAAGCCCGGCTTGTGGTATAGCGAACCGTCGGCGGCAAACAAAAAAAAGTTTTTCAAGGCGGCCGGCACCATGCCGCCCCATTCCGGCGCGATGACAATGGCTGCATCGCAGCTTTTCAATTCAGTGGAAACTGGTTTCCAGACATCGAGAATTTTCGGGTCGCCCTGCCAGATGCCCTCGTCCCATAATGGCAGCGGGGTTTGCCCTAGGTCCACGATATGGCTGGACGCTTCGGGACTGATCGCCGCAAGCCGTGCGGCAATATAGCGGGCAACTTTGCCGGATTGGGATTGTGTGCGATGGCTACCTGAAATGATGGCGTATTTCATCTGTTGTTCCTGTGGGTTGAGGATGTTTGACTATTTTAACCCAAGTAACTCCCCAATCCCGCCACGGCGACAGCAATTCCCATCATGGCTCTACAGAAGTAAAGCCTTGTTTTCCGTGTCTTCCGTGTTTTCCTTAGGTTAAGGCTTTTATGGACGTAGGGGCTTAAGGTGCTTTCCAATAACGAAACCACCAAAAGAATCGTCCACGAAAAACACGAAAGGCACGAACGAATCTTGCTTTTGTTCGTGCTTTTCGTGTTTTTCGTGGACTCTATTTTTTCCTACGGATCAGATTCTTGATGGGATGTTCTTTCTCAGGAATCACCTAAGTTGGCGCGTATGAGAAAGCCCCCCCCCAAAAAATCGTCTAGGGGCTTCGCCCCTAGAGCCCCAAAAAGGGAAATAGAAAAAAGATCAAAGGGAAAATGTCCTGGCAAGACGAAAGCCGAAATCGTAGTTGCGGTAGTCAGGCGTGCCCCTGCTGCGGGAAGCCGAACGCACGGCCTGAGTTTCGCCGTTCCACGAGCCACCGCGCAACACCCGGCTAACATTGGAACCGGCCTCGCTGGCTTGCCGTTCAGCGCCGCCATATTGCCCGTCATAGACCGAGGCGGTCCACTCCCAGACATTGCCATGCATGTCATGCAAGCCCCAAGCATTGCTCGGGAACTGGCCGACTTGCACCGTTTTTTCTCGATAAATACTTTTCTTGCCGTTGCCGTAAATGGTGTTTCCAGCGTAATTGGCTAACTCAGTGCTGATGCTTGCGCCAAAATGAAACGGCGTGGTCGTACTGGCCCGGCAGGTATATTCCCACTCCGCTTCGGTCGGCAAGCGATACTCTTCCCCGGTCTTTGCCGATAACCAATCGGCGTAGGCGACGGCATCCTGCCAGGTTACATTGATGACGGGGTGCCGCCCCCGTCCCCAGCCTTGATCCCAGGGTTTGTACCGTCTGCTGGCATGCACAAAGCGGTCGTAGTCCTCAAAGGTGACGGCGTATTGGCCGATGGCGAAACTGGCAACTTCCACTTCATGTTGCCGTTCGTCGTTTCTTCGTCCGGCTTCATTTTCAGGCGAACCCATCAAGAAGCGACCACCGGGGATGATACTCATGACCGGACCCAAGCTGCCATCCTGCAAACGGTCGCGGAAATGCCAACCAGCCAAGCGTTCCACACTGACACCACGGAAATCCAATCGACTTATATCCGCCTTAACATTATACCGACAGTTCAAGAAAGCCAGGATTTGGTCGGTGGCGCGGAGTTTATTGCCTTGTTTCAGTGCCGGGACGGTATTCATCTGTTTGTCCAAACCCCCTGCAACCAGCGCATGGGCGACCAGAAACTCTTGGATGCTGTAATGGGCGAAGCGGTATTCACGCTGCGAATTGCGGTTCAACAAAGACCGCCCACCGAAATCGAAATGCTCGATGTGGGCGATGGCGGGCAATGCCCCGACCAGCGAGCGCAACTGTTCTTGGGTGACGGTTTTTTCTTGCAGCCCCAAGGTCTGCATGTGCAAGGCCAGCACGGTGCATGCCGCCCACAAATCGTCTTTGCTCGGCAAAGGCTGGATGTTTTGTTGCGCCAGCTTCTTGCCTTCGCGCAGCAGCCAAGCCTCCAACAAGGCTTCATAGACGGTGTATTCGTTCCATTTCCGCTCCGAGGATTTGAGGATGTCGTCGATATGGGCCAGCAGTAGCGGACGGAAGCGCAGGGAATGCATGGCAGCGAGAATCTCCTTGGCTTTTAGTCGGTTGGCCTTCACCTTGCCGAGGCTGAGGCTGTGCCAAGGCAGCGGGAAACGCTTGAGCAGATACTCGTCCACTTGTTTGTCATCGAACAGCGAGAGGAAAATCATCGGGCAGATGAAATTCCCCACTGCCACCCGGCCCGGATTGCGGAACGGATCGGACCCGGTTTCCGGGAAGAACTGAGTGCGGCAGGAGATGAGGACATGGCGGAAATTCTCCGAGGCCAGCAGCAACTCACTCAGTCGCTGCTCGAAGCGGCCCCAGGCGGTCGGGTCTTCATCCAGCGCGTCGAGCAGCAACACCGTCTTCGCCTTGTTTTGATGTAGCCGGAGCTTGTCTAGGGTGTCGGTGCCGAGTTTCAGTAACAGGCAGTCGTACTCAGGTTGCCAAAATTGGTACAGATGCACCAGCTTCAACATCATCAAAACAGAAGTCTTGCCCATGCCCGCATCGGCCAAAATGAACAGTTGATGGCCGCCATTGCGCAGGGTGATCTCCTTCTCCAGAAACTTGCTGATGTAGTCGAAAAACGGTGTCCTCAGGTCGGACCGGGCACCCTCGTCTTCATGGTAATCGGCGGGGTTGTGGTGCTGACAATTGGGGACGACGTAATATTTCGCCAGCAGTAAAGGATCACTAAAGACATTGCCAATCTCGGCGATTTCCAGGGCCCTATCGTTGCGCCTTGCGGTCAGGCGTTTGAGCAAAGAGGGGAGGGAGTCTTTGGAAATGCCGGGCGGGGTGGGTTTGGGTGGCTTGTCCCTAATATGAAGCGCCCACCATGCCGCAACGATAGTTGAAAATCCACCACCGATTGTTTTAAGCGTTTCTTGATTTTCAGATATGCGAAACCAATCCCAACATATATCAATTGATTTATAAACAAAGTCCAAATTCATCCCGTTTCTCTTCCCGGTGTATTTTGCGTGGGTGGGCTGGCGTCTGCGTGATTGCGCATAGCCAGTGGCCCGGATGGGGCGAAGCGTAATCCGGGGGATGGGGTTGCCCCCCGACTTTGCTCAATGACTGATGTTGCGCAGCGATCACCTGTAGGGCGGCCTTCAGGCCGCTTTGGCTTGCGAGGTGGCACTGGCCTCAGTTGGCAGCCTGAAGGCCGCCCTACAACAGCCCGCAACCGATGCCGCGTGACATCAGTCAATGGCTACGCAAGGAACTGAGGAACAGCCCCAATCCGCCGATGGCAAGGACGAGTATGGTGAGCAAATCGAACAGCGACATATGATGCATGCTGAAGCGCAAACCAGCCAACACGCCGATGACCATTGCGCTGACCGATCCCACGACGAGCGCCCAACCGACCCTATTCCGCCCATCGTAAAAGATCATGCCTATGCCGAACACGAACGGCACCAACAACATGCCGCTGGTAATCGAAGCCGTGTAGCCCATCACGGGCATTTGGTACAAACTCGTACCCAAGGTGAAGCTATTGCTGACATCAATGGATTGCAGCAGTAAATAAAAGCCCGAACACATCATCACAAAACCAATAATGAAGGATCCGACCCCGCCCGGTGTGCCGCCCGCCCCTTGAAAGTTCATTGCATTCTCCAGTTGAAGGGTATAAGTTAAACCGCAAACACCATATAAAGCATATAAATGCTCAGTAAAACCGATATGAGCATTAAAGCCAGATTATTAAAGATAGGAAGAAATGTCCAGTATCTTTCGGGAATTTCGATAGGTTTCAACGTGCGCAGAAAGCGCCGGTGTTGAATCGTGGTCAGCAAGCAAAACACACCGCCGAGAATAATAAAGCTCAAGCCTAGCCAAGCTGAAATATTATGATAGGGCAATTGCTGGCTATTGGGGACAAGTATCCTCAGAAACAGCCCGAAGCGTTCAATCATGAATCCAAAAGCCATCAGCGCTAGGCAAGTGCGGTTCCAAGCCAGCAAAGTTCGCTCGGCGGCAAATAATACACGGGGGTCGTTAAGGTCGGACATACTGAATTTTCAACATCTAAGAGGTATTGGTTGAGTTTTAATGAATTCTGGTTATTATAAAAAGATCGTCATACCGGCAGGGATGCCGGTATCCAGCATCCATGAATGGCAAACTGGCTGCATTCCCTGGTTCTGTATTGCCCTCGTTCCCGCGCTCCAGCGTGGGAATGCCCCCCATGGCGCTCCTGCGCCGCCGAAACCTACCCTACCGCCGGAGCGGTAAAGACGGGGTTGCCACGCTGGAGCGCTCATCGTTATACACAAGTCCCGCCGACCCAAAAACGCCGTCATTCCGGCATGGACTGCCGGAATCCAGAGCCTAAGGACGGTAACTTGCCGCTTGCACAAGTGCTTGATTCAGGAAAGTTGCCAGCCCCTAGGTTCACATCCTTGTGACTGGATTCCGGCAGTCCATGCAGGAATGACGGGCCTCTTACACTTGTGTATAACGGCGAGCGCTGGAGCGTGGGAACCAGAATAATACTATTTCACTTGACTTTTGATTGGCCGATATATTCATAATTCATTTGCCTTCTGAGCTAACCTAAAAATATCTAATAGCAAATCCAGTTTCTCCGACACTTCGGCAGGAATGGATGAAGGCTCTACAAAACTCACTAAACGATGTAATTCACCCTTGCGCAATAGCATGGTATGTCCTAAGCGTTGCGCCAACCGACGAAAAAACTCTTCGGCAAAGTCGCTTAACTTTACACGTTCAGTTTTACTGTTCCAAATTAAGCGGGCGACATCAGGTGCAGAATTTCGATAGGTGTGAAAATCTTCCTTTTCACCATCAAATACTCTTTGTAAAATCAATTCATCCAAGACTAATTCAATGTCTTCCTTGAATGAGTCGCTAAATAAATCAATTTCATTAGTATAGGGCTGTTGGGCAAACCGTCGCAAAACGTCAGGTGTAATAAAGTAATTTTCTGCTTCATAACGTCGCCAGTAAACGATAGTCAAACCTCCATCCACATAGCTATGTCGATTGCGGCCATCGTTATCTAATATTCCTACGCCACGCAATTCAGGAACCAGTTGTCGCAATGGAAAGAAATGTTCTTTTGGGAAAATTCCGTATCCGCCTTCCACGCGCTCCAATTCACTTTCTAAAGATTGAATGGGATAATTATCTTGTACATAAAATGCGTTGACTCGTTCATCCCATACCTTAAAAACTGGATGATTGATCCGTTCTGCCAAAGCGCGAATGATGTCAATGTCAGTACTGCCTTCCACATATAAAACATAACCACGTTCCCTCGCTTTTATATAATGCTCTGCACCAAATAGTCTAAGAGTATTCTTAATATCTCTTTTTGCCGCGAGATCGTCTGCCTGTCCTTCCAATAATAGCGTCAGATTCTTGTCCAGTGCTTCTTCCAGAATGACTTCAGAATGCGTGACTAAAATGACTTGGGAGCCATTTTCATTAGCTATGTCGCGCAGTAACAAATAGATTTGCTTTTGGCGAAGGATTTCCAAATGGGCATCTGGTTCATCCACCAGTAAAACGCTGCCTTTGTGTGCATATAGGTAGGCAAAAATCAAAAGTATTTGCTGAAATCCCCGCCCTGATTGGGAAATATCCAAGCTTTCCTTAACCTTGGGTTGGCGGTAATACAGGTCAATAGAGCCACGGGCATTTTCCTTTGGTACGTCAACTTCAACAGAGAATATGCGCTTGATTAAAACTACGATTCGTTTCCAATCATCGGGGTTGGATTTTGCGACCATTAAGCAAAGGTTGCGCAATACTTGAGCCGTTTGTCCTTGTCCTAAAAGCACTTCGACTCGACCAGGTTGCAGTATGGGTTCTTCGGTTTCTAAGCCCGACATGGGATATAGTAATTCAACCTTGATGGATGCTGCAAATTCAATGAATTCCAGATTTTCTAGGACGGATTCATCAGGTGTGCAATACACCAATTCGTCGCCTTGGTTACGGAATTTAATGGATAAAGGAAGTATTTGCTTGGTTTTATCCCACCATAGTCCAACGGTGATAATGAGTGGTACATCCTTGTTGCCTATGCGTACTTTGGTGTTATGCCAAAAATATCGTGTGCGTTGAACGGGTACTGAGACTATGCTTAATCGGTTCATTGCAGTGGCAGGACGCTCCCTAGCGGATGACAACTTACGAGCATCAAACCAAGTTTTGAGGGCTTGCGACCATAAAGCAATGGCTTGTATGGCACTGGTTTTGCCGCAATTATTAGGGCCAATAATGACCGTTGGATGATCCAATTCTATGCGCTGGCGATCACCAAACCGTTTGAAATTTTCAATCTCGATATAATGAAGTAGGCGCATGGTTATTGGGTTCTGATTGTGTTGATTAGGCCAACAGATATAAAAAATGGAAGTTCAACGAAACTACTCAGCCTCATAAGCCAACACCGGCCCCAACCACTTCTCGGCTTCTTTGACGCTCATTCCCTTGCGTTTGGCATAATCATCCACTTGGTCGCGGTTGAGTTTGCCGACGTTGAAATACTTGGAAGCTGGATGGGAGAAATACCAGCCGCTGACCGAGGATGCCGGGTACATGGCAAAGCTTTCTGTCAAGGAGATTCCGGCATTGTCCAGTGGGTTCAATAAGGAGAACAAAGCAGCTTTCTCGGTGTGATCCGGGCAGGCCGGATAGCCTGGTGCCGGGCGAATGCCCCGGTATTCCTCATGGATGAGTTGTTCGGGGGACAATGTTTCATCTGGCACATAACCCCAAAATTCCTGGCGCACTCGGCGATGCAACACTTCGGCAAAAGCTTCGGCGAGGCGGTCGGCAAGGGCTTTCAGCATGATGCTGCTGTAGTCGTCGTGATCCTTGGCAAACCGTGCCAAATGCTCTTCGATGCCCTGGCCGGCGGTCACCGCGAACCCCCCCACATAATCGGCAACTCCAACGGGGCCAACGAAATCCGATAGGCAATAGTTGGGTTGTCCGGGCGGTTTAACCTGTTGCTGGCGCAAGTGGTGCAGGGTTGTCAACACCTCGTTGCGGCTGTCGTCGGTGTAAAGGACAATATCATCCCCGACCCGGTTGGCGGCAAAGAAACCAATCACCGCACGGGGTTGCAGCCAATTTTCTTCGACAATCTTCTTGAGCATTTTCTTAGCATCGTCGAGCAGGTTGCGGGCATGTTCGCCGACTTTGGCATCGTCGAGGATTTTAGGGTAACTGCCGTTCAATTCCCAAGTGTGGAAGAAGGGCGTCCAGTCGATGCATTCGGCCAGTTCGGCCAGCGGGTAGCCGTCAAACACTTTGATGCCGAGAAAGCCCGGCTTCGGTGGGGTGTAGTCTTCCCAATCGCCATGGAAAGCATTGGCACGGGCCGCGTCCAAGTTGTGCATGGGCGTTTGTTGCTTGCGGCCGGTGTGGCGCAGGCGGACTTCTTCATATTCTTTTTTGATTTTCGCCGCGTATTCTTCGCGCAGTTCTTCGCTCAACAGGCTCCCGGCCACGCCGACGGCGCGGGAGGCATCGGTGACGTAAACCACAGCACCGGAGTAATTCGGTTCGATTTTCACGGCGGTGTGGGCGCGGGAAGTGGTGGCCCCGCCGATGAGCAGCGGCATGGTGAAACCCATCCGCTCCATTTCCTTGGCGACATGGACCATTTCATCCAGTGAAGGCGTGATCAGCCCGCTTAAACCGATCATGTCGGCATTCTGGTCGCGGGCGGCTTGCAGGATTTTGTCGGCGGGTACCATCACGCCCAAATCAACGACCTCAAAGCCATTGCATTGCAGCACCACGCCGACGATGTTTTTGCCGATGTCATGCACGTCGCCTTTCACCGTGGCCATGATGATTTTGCCGTTGGATTGGACCTCGCCAATCAAGGCTTTTTCCTCCTCCATGTACGGCATCAAAAAGGCCACGGCCTTTTTCATCACGCGGGCGGATTTGACGACCTGCGGCAGGAACATTTTGCCGACGCCGAACAAATCTCCGACGACATTCATGCCGTCCATCAACGGGCCTTCGATGACATGCAGCGGTCGATCCGCTTCCAATCGGGCGGCTTCGGTGTCGATTTCGATGAATTCGTCGATGCCTTTCACCAGCGCATGTTCCAGCCGTTTGCCTACGGGCCATTCGCGCCAAGCCAAATCCTCCTTCTTCTCGACCTGACCGCCGCCAGCGCGGTAATGGTCGGCGATGGCCAGCAAGCGTTCGGTGCCGTCCGGTCTGCGGTTGAGGATCACATCCTCCACCGCTTCGCGCAGTTCGGGCGGGATTTCATCATAGATGCCCAATTGCCCGGCATTGACAATACCCATGGTCATTCCTGCCTTGATGGCATGGTAGAGGAATACGGCATGGATGGCCTCGCGCACCGGATCGTTGCCCCGGAAGGAGAACGAGACATTGGACACACCGCCGGAAATCAGCGCGTGGGGCAGGGTGGCTTTGATGCGACGGGTGGCGTTAATAAAGTCCACGCCGTAATTGTTGTGTTCCTCAATGCCGGTGGCGACGGCGAAAATGTTCGGGTCGAAGATGATGTCTTCCGCCGGAAAGCCTATGCCGGTCAGTAGTTTATAAGCCCGTGTGCAGATTTCCACCTTGCGTTCTTCAGTGTCGGCCTGACCCTGTTCGTCGAAGGCCATCACAATCACCGCCGCACCGTAGCGGCGGGCGAGCTTGGCATGGTGCAAAAAGGCTTCCTCGCCTTCCTTCATGGAAATGGAATTGACGATGCCCTTGCCTTGGATGCACTGCAAACCGGCTTCGAGGATTTCCCATTTGGAGGAATCCAACATGACCGGTACGCGGGCAATATCAGGTTCGGCGGCAATGAGGCTGAGGAACCGGACCATCGCCGCCTTCGAGTCCAACATGCCTTCATCCATGTTGATGTCGATGACTTGTGCGCCGTTTTCCACTTGTTGCCGGGCCACGTCCAAGGCTTGTTCGTATTGCTCCTCGCGGATGAGGCGGCGGAACAGCGCCGAGCCGGTGACATTGGTGCGCTCGCCGATATTGACGAACAGCGAATCTGGCCCGATGTTCGCCGGCTCCAGCCCGGCCAAACGGCATTGCGCTTGGATTTCCGGGATGCGTCGCGGCGGGAAATGTTCGACGGCATCGTGGATGGCCTTGATATGTTGGGGTGATGAGCCGCAGCAACCGCCGATGATATTCAGGAAGCCGTTTTCCGCCCAATCGGCGACTTCCTTAGCCATGGCTTCGGGGGTCAGGTCGTATTCGCCGAATTCGTTGGGCAGGCCCGCGTTGGGGTGGGCCGAGACATAGGTATTGGCAATCCGGGAAAGCTCTTCGACATATTGGCGCAGCTTGTCCGGCCCTAGGGCGCAGTTGAAGCCAAAAGAAATAGGCTCGACATGGCGCAGCGAATTCCAGAAGGCTTCCGTGACCTGACCGGACAAAGTCCGGCCCGAGGCATCGGTGATGGTGCCGGAAATCATCACCGGCAGCTTAAAGCCGTGATCCTCGAAATATTTCTCCACCGCGAAGACCGCCGCCTTGGCGTTGAGGGTGTCAAAGATGGTCTCGATCATTAGAATATTGGCGCCGCCGTCCACCAGCCCGCGTGTGGCTTCGTAATAGGCATCCACCAGTTCGGCGAAGCTGACGTTGCGAAAGCCCGGGTCGTTGACATCGGGCGACATTGACGCGGTGCGGTTGGTCGGGCCGATGACCCCGGCGACAAAGCGCGGCTTGGCGGGATTCTTCGCCTCAAACTCGTCGGCCACTTGCCGGGCCAGCCTTGCGGAGGCGACGTTGATTTCGTAGGCCAGTTCTTCCATGCCGTAATCGGCCATCGCAATGCGGGTGGCATTGAAGGTATTGGTTTCCAAAATGTCCGAACCCGCTTCCAAATAAGCCCGCTCGATGGCTTGGATGATGTGCGGCTGGGTCAGCGACAGCAGGTCGTTGTTGCCTTTGACATCGCGCGGCCAGTCGGCGAAGCGTTCCCCCCGATAATCTTTTTCCTCCAGCTTGTAGGTCTGGATCATCGTACCCATGGCCCCGTCCAGGAACAAGATGCGTTCGGCCAGGCGTTGTTGGAAAAGTTCGCTGCGTTGGGTTCGGTCGGTCATGTCGGGTGCTCTTTTTCGGGGGGCAAGGTGCATTGTAATTAACTGATGTTACGCATGGACCTATGGCTGGAGCGTCAAAGCTTGCTTTGACATCAAGGCGAAGCCTTGACGGATACGTTGCCAAAGCAAGCTTTGGCGCTCCAACCCCAACCCGGGCCAAAGCAAGCTTTGGCGCTCCCTGCGTAACATCAGTCATTAAAATGACATTTTAACAGGCTATTGATAAACCCCTGAATTTTTCATGCGGAGGATTCTTGAAAAATGATAGGCAGGTAATGGGGAACATAGGGGTGGGGGAAGCCTGTCAACTCGGATTACGCTGCGCTTCAACCGGGCTACCCGCTGTGACATTTTTTTTCCAAGCCCCCAATAAACGGCCTATTTCTTCTAGCAAACGGCTGGCATGTTCATAGCGGCGAATGTCCAATAGTTCCAGATCATGGCTTATTCGCAAGTAAAAGCGCAATTGCTTCAATTTGACATCGGCTTGGGCGAGTGCGGCGGTTTGACTTGGCTTGTCGGTTGCGTGATAAAGACACTCCATGAAATCCATCGCCGTGGCTTGCAGACGATGCGCCAACACAAAACGCTGTTCGCGGGGGAATTTAACGGTTTGCGGGATTAACCAGCGGATGAAGTCGTAGGATTTTGCAAACAGTGGGGATTCTTTAAGGTATTCTCGAAAATGGTCTCGGTCACGTTGTTCAAGGCGTGATGCACCACCCGGTCGCGGAACGGCGCGGCGGACACCAGGCGCTGCTTCGGGTCGCGGATGGCGAAGGAATGATACGCCCCCGGTTGCCATGTTTCCGTGGTCAATTCATCTTGGAGGCGGATTAATTCATCGGCCAGATTCGTCTCGAAGCGGGCGGCGGCAGGGTTGCCGCGCTTGCCTCTCGCCGCTTTGCGCCATGCGAGGTGAAGATTGCCGAAATCGGTCAATTGCGGGAACAAATTATCGAATGATTTAGCCATAAAAAAAAATCGCGACTGCTTCGCGGTATTACAAAGAGCAAAAGAAAAAATCAAAAGCAAGAGCAGAAAACAGCAAAGCAGGAACCAGAAATCAGAAGACAGAAATCAGAAATCACCAGGGAGAACCCAACGCCAAGCGAAAGCCAATATTATCGATTCGATAGTTGGGAAGGAGCCTGTTGCGGAACGCACAACGGAGATTGATAGTAGGACTGTTCCAAGAACCGCCGCGAATAACCCGCAGCGCATGGGCTTCCAAATTGTCACGCCGGACTTCTTGGCTGTCCCAGTTTTCATACGTAAACTCCGGCGTACCTACCTTTTTACCCCATTGGCTGCTGGTCCATTCCCACACATTGCCGCTCATATCGTATAGCCTGATGCCGCTTTCTGCAAAGGATTTCCCCGGTGGGAACAAGCCGACGCTGGTCGTCCGCCGCAAACCGGTGTCTACATAATTGCCCAGAGTCGGGTCAGGTTTCTCGCCCCACGCATAAGGCAAGCCCGCCAAACCACGCGCCGCATATTCCCATTCCGCCTCGGTCGGCACGCGAACTTTGCCGGGATAGGCTTTGGTGGCATTGAGCCAGTTACAAAACGCCAATGCCTCATACCAACTGATGCCCACCACCGGGTGGTTGGGGTTGTTCCATTGGCGCTGCTCCCAGAACCACGGCTGGAGGCGGGTCTTCTCCTGCGCCAGCCAGTCTGCATATCGTTTTTGGTAATCAGGGTTGTCATCCAACAGGGACAAGTCGGCTTTACTGCCCCTTAGCCAGGCCAAGGCCGCAGGGGGCGAAAGCCAATACTGTTCTTCCGTATAACCGCCTGCCTCGACAAAACAGGCGAATTGGGCATTGGTGACGGGATAGCGGCTTATTTTAAATGCCTCGACCGTGACCGGATGGGCGGGTTTTTCATCGGCATAGCCTTCATCGCCTTGCGTCCCCATCAGGAAAGTATCTTTGGGGATAGTCTCCCAAACAATATCTGGTAATTCCAGCCCATCAAATTTTTTAGGTTTGCCGTCAGCTTCCTTGATGACCGTCACGCCGGGGCGCGGGTCGCCGAGTTCGCCCAATAGCCGGCCGGCCTCGGCGCGCAATGCCACCGGCAGGTGGAATTCATCGCCGCGCTCCACCAAGGCCAGCAGGTGTTTTTCCAAACTATCGCGTAAGCGTGTGTAAGAGGGATTGGCATAGTTTCGCAGCGGTTTTTGCTGCTCCACCGCCGCCTTCGCCGCCAAAAACATCCGCTGCCAGTCGTCTTCTGGGTAAGTGGAATAATCGGGAATGGCATCCAGCACATAATTGAGCATCAAACCAACGGCATCCGGCTTGCTGTTGCCTTCGACCTTGGCACTGACCAATAGCAGAAACACCTGTTCCCACCATTCCCGCCCGCCCTCGCTACGAATTAGGCGGTCAATTTGTTCCTGCCAATCGCTTTGTTCGGTGATTTCCAGCGCCGCCAGATAGTCTTGGAATGATCTGTGGTAAAACTCAAAACTATTGCCCTGCCCAGGCTTCAGTATGCCGCTGCGATAGCGGATGAAATCCAGCAAACTCCTGGCATTGCAATCCGCCGACAGATGGACCGAAAACAAGCCCATGATTTGGGTGTCGGATATTTGCAGGGTTTTCTTCGACGAGGCATCCAGCGCCAATTTCTGCAACGCGGTATTGCGGGTGGCGGCGGTTTCAGCCAATGCCTTGCGCTCATAATCCTCCAGCGGATAAGCCGGGTTTTCCCGGTGAATGCGCTGGGTCCAGCGTTCCAGCATCAATTCCACCGTCTCCTGATAGAGCTTTGCACGGGAATGCGGCAAGATGCCACGGACAAAGTGCAAAGAGGTGAGCAAGGTTAAAATCAGCGGACTGCGGGCCGGGTCTAGCAAATAATCGCGGTCTTGCAGTTCCACAAACAACCTATGGGCTTCTTTGGTGGATTCTTCCGGGGTCCGGTTGCGGGTCTCGCGGAGCAGCAGATACCAATGGGTGATGAAGTCTTCGACTTGCGCATTGCCCATCGGCTGCAATTCGACACAGGCCAAGCCTTGCAACCACTCTTGGTGATGCTCGAATGCGGACGGGCGGCTGGTGATGACTAAACGGGCTTGCGGACCCAATTCCCCAAGCAGATTGTCCACGGCCTTCAACATCGCGGAGCGCAAGCCGCCGGTCTCCGGCACTTCGTCCATGCCGTCCATCAAAATGATACCCTCGCGCAGCAGCGGGGTTTTGAGGATGTTCCATAAAGCCTCACCGTTGTCCTCACCCAGCAACGCAATGATCTCTTGGCGCATGGCCTGTTGCAGAAAATCATTGGCCTTCTCTTTCCCTTGCAACAACAGGGCGACCGAGCGCAGCCTAACCCGCACCACCGGCAAACGGCGGAACTCGTTTGGTAAACGCTCGTCCACTTGGTTTAGATGAGTGCCGGCGATTTGCCAAGCCAGATTGTCCATGAACATGCTCTTGCCCGAACCGGCATCGCCAAGGATGACCAAGCGGCGATGTTTCTCTTCGGCACAGGCGAGGGTAAGCGGCTTGCGAGCATCCCCGCGCATCCCTAAGCGGTCTGCGCCGGCTTCATCTTGTTGCCTTTGGACGGTGACGACATCCATTTCCTGATACACCACCGGCAGGGTGAGGGAATCTCGCATATGGGTGGCAAATTCGGTGAATTTCACATCCACCAAAGACAGGTCAATCTGCTGGCAGCTTTTGCGGAGGGCTTGGTAGTATAAAGTGCGTAGCGAGTCGGGGTCTGGGGGTTTCTTCTCGCCTTCGGTTGGGGCTGTCTCCTTGCGCTTTCCAAGCAGTTTGAGCAAACCCCAACCAACACCGAGGATAGCACCAAGTTTTTCCCCTATGGACAGCCAATCGTTCAGCTTGGCGCGGTCAGCATCAGGCCAATTCCATAATTGCGTGAGCCATTGAAGAAAATACTGGCGGAAAACCCACAGCAGGATGACGACCAAACACAGTAACAGCGGTGCTTTCAGAAGTTTAATCAGTTTGTTCATGTGATATAAAGCCATAAAATCAGGAATATCCACCAACCCCTATTTTGCCATAAATAAAGACATCAAACGTAGGGTGGGCAGCAGTTCTCATTATGAGCTAAAGTGCAGATAAACAACCCGTCATTCCGGCATGGATGCCGGAATCCAGTCACAAGGATGTGAAACTAGGGTTCGCCACCAAGCCTTTTTCAAACATTTTAGCAACCGACAAGTTACCGTCCATGGCACTGGATTCCGGCATCCATGCCGGAATGACGGCAATGGAGCCATAATGAGAATTGCTGGCATAAGCGGCTCTTCGTTGCGTCGTTGCGTGAGGCTTTCTTTATGCTTTGATTTTGGGGTGCGAAAATAAATCCACGCCGCCACGATAGTGCTTCAGGTCAAACTGAGAATTGCTGTAGTGTGGGGTAGGTGCCACTGCGGATGAATTAACTGATGTTACGCAGGGAGCGCCAAAGCTTGCTTTGGCCCGGATTGGGGTTGGAGCGCCAAAGCTTGCTTTGGCAAGGTATCCGTCAAGGCTTCGCCTTGATGTCAAAGCAAGCTTTGACGCTCCAATACAGGGTTCGTTATTAAAATCCCCGCACCGTGCCAGGCAGGATGCGGGGCAAGTTTCAGTATTGGGCCGGCTGTTTGCACAGGCGCGACCTGGGCAGGTGCAAGCTGGTTTCGGCCTTGCACCGCCGCCGGGCATCAGTCGAGATGAGGCCGGTTTGCCGGATGCAAGCCACAGAAACTATGGAGAACCCAACGCCAAGCGAAAGCCAATATTATTGTTTCGATTGTCGGGATGGTTCCTGTTGCGGATCGCACAGCGAACATTGTCTGATTGATTGTTCCAAGAACCGCCGCGAGGGTTGCGCCAACCCGGCTCTAACTCTGAGGGAAAAAAAGGCATTTTGCAAATAAATGCCCAATATCCTGTTGGTTTGCCGGAAACGCCCGCTGGAAATAGCCTTAAACCCCCTTTGCAAAGTGGGGCAATACTGTACTGTTGAATTAAAGACTGATGTTACGCATGGACCTAGGCTGGAGCGTCAAAGCTTGCTTTGACTGGCAAGGCTTGCCTTGCCCCTGCCTGCCTGTCTGCGACAGGCGGTCAAAGCAAGCTTTGACGCTCCCTGCGTAACATCAGTTAAAGAGTAGGTCGGCATCCCCATGCCGACAATGAACTTGTTCTTCCCTCGGCGGCAAAGGGTTGCCGCCCTACGGATTCTAAGGGTACGGCGCATCAGGCCAGATAAATCCGCTCCAGCGCACCACGCGAAACATTGCCGCGATTGTCTTCGGCCTCGATGAAATAGCGCACATCGCCCGCACCGACCGGCAATTCTGCGGTGAAATAATCGGCAGTGACGGTGGCGTCCGTTTTTGAAGGGTAAGCGCCGTTATTGTGCATTTCCAGCCGATTTTCACCCACGTTGGTGCGCAGGATGAGGCTGGCTGACTTGATGCCGGAAACATCGTAGATGAAGGTATGCACCGTGCCTTCGCGGGCGGCGTTCGTCAGGCAGCCCTGGCCCCATTTGTGGCCGCCCGGATTTTCCGGCGTGACCCAAGGCGCAAAAATAGTCGGCCCGGTGCGGTCACGCCCGGCATCGGCCAGTTCGCGGATGGCCGGTTCCAGTTCGGCGTAGGCTTTGTTGGCGGCATGGGTGACTTGCGCATCCCACAAGGTTTGCCCGGTCCAGTACCAGTAACAACTGGTTTCGGCGTTCAACAAAAGCCGGACTGCCTCGTTGAGATGGGGATGGCCGGGGTCTGCGTCCTCCAAGGTGTGGACGATATTTTGGAATGCGGTCAACACCGCCCAAGAGTTTAAATCAGGCGAATAGGGCTGGTCATAGCGGCTGAACCATTTCATGAACTGCGGATCGCCATTGTCCGCGCCGGCCCAGGAACCCGGCTCGATATGCACGGCATTGGCCGGGTCGGGCGGGAATAGCTGCAAGTAGTCCTCGACGGTGGTCAGTTCAAAGCGAGGGTCTTCCTTCAGCCATTCCACTAATTTGGCGGTGTTGTTTTTGTAATAGCTGTCCGCCCCGCCACCGTGGTTGTCGCCGTCGGAATGCAGCAGGAAAAACGGCGGATGCTGGGGGTCGTAACTGCCGGTATTGACCATTTGGTCGTAAACTTGGCCCAACACAGCGGGATATTGCAATGCGCCGAAGCCGCCACGCGCGTCTTCGTTGCCAATGTAACGTTCGGCCGGCACGGCGATGATTTGCTGGCGTTGCCCGTCCGGGCCTTCGTAATAGACGTATTCAGGCCGCAACTGCGACGGCGAAATCTTCGAACCGGCCCAGATGTTGTGCAGTTTTAGCCAGTCGTCCGCCGGTGGGTTGACTTGTTCCGCCGGGTTGGGCGGTAGCATCCCTTCGCCCATGCCTGCGTAAGGGTAATACTGGCTGGCGCGAAATCGGTGGATGGAATCGAAGATCACTGCGGTGACCCCGGCTTCAATCAAGGCCGGTATCATCCGCACATGGAAGGCGGTTTCAGGCGGGAACAACACGTTCGATGCCTCCACCCCGAAGGTTTCGCGGATGATGCCGCGATGCCAGGAGATTTGCTTGACGATGTCGCGCGCCGGGATCAGGGCCATCAGCGGGTGGAAGAAGCCGAACGAGGAAAACGACAAGCGGGGGTTGCCAAGCGTGGTCTTGGCGTGGGCGATGTCACGCAATTCATTGTTCCAGCCGATGAAGCTGTCTGCGCAAAGACCCTCCGTGGCGCAACGGTGGAGTTGCTCGATCAGCGACCCGCTCCAACTGGTGGACAATCCCGCATGGGGCAGTCCCCCGCCAATGTATTGCCGGACTGCGGTGGGAATGAAAGTTGTGTAGTTGCCCACCCGCGAGCCGAAGATGGATTCTTTCTCGCCATCCCAATAGTTGCGGTCAGTGCTGTTGTAATAGGGTTGGTGCATATGCTTGTGGATGCCGAAGTAGATCTTCACATCCCCTTTGCGGTTGTAGTGCGACTTGACATGGTTGGGGCCTGACAGTTGCACCCGGTGGTAAGCCTTGATCCAGTCGGCACCGCTGGCTTGGCTCAGGTCGGCTTTCCTGCACCCCTCCACCTGGATGCTGATGACGCCCGGCCCAAGCAGGCCCGCCGGGATGGAAGCCACATAGGCCCATTCCCCGGCCACCTCGCCTTTCAAGCGGATGGCGTCGCCGTTGATGAGTTTTTGCATCCCTTGCCCATGGATGATGACCTGTGGAAACGGGATGTCGCCGTCGGCGCAGAAAATCACATGGAATGCCGGGTTCATGCCCGACGCATCGCACTCAAGTTCGGTGGGGCACTCGATATACAACAAAGTGGCAAACACACTCATCCGATCAACCTCATTCTGTAGTCAACGTGACGCCAAATTGCGTCGTGTTCTATTTTACCAGTGTTGCAAGGCGGTGGATGTTGCAAAGGGCAATTGGCTCATTGGTTTATTGAAAACTTACAGTTTCAATGCTTTTGCCAGGCTGTTTGCCTTCGCGTCCCGCTCCCCCAGTGGATCAAGGCCAAAGCGGTTTTCGATCAACTTGAGGATGGATGTGGTGTCGTAGACGGTGGCATCGACCTGTCCGTGCCGGGCGAATGGGGAGGCGATAAGGGTCGGAACGCGGCTGCCCGGACCCCAGCGGTCGCCTTTAGGGGGCGGGACGTGATCCCAAAAGCCGCCGTTTTCATCGTAAGTCACAATCACCACGCTGTCTTTCCAGAGTGCGCTTCGTTCAAGTTTGCCGAGTAAATCAGCAATATGCCGGTCGCCGGATAACACGTCGGCGTAATTCGGGTGTTCGTTCAACGCGCCGATGGGTTTGTAGAAGACCACGGGGGGGAGTTCGCCCTTGTCTATTCCTGCCAGCAAATCGGCCAAGTCTTTAAGGTGCTTGGCCCGTTCCTCGGATTCTGCCGAGTAGCGTTTAAAATAAACGTAAGGTTGATGATGGAATTGAAACAGTGGGTCGGGATGGCCGGCGACGGCATCGTTCCAGCCACCGGCGTACCAAGCCCAATCCACGCCCTTCCCGGAAAGGCGGTCACCCAGTGTCGGTTCGATTAGCGGCGGCAGGCGTTTTTTCCCCGCCCCGCCCGGTAACGGCCCTTGTGACGGAAACAGGGTATTGACGGCAAAACCGTCTTGTGTCACGGGCGGGTCTTTCACGGGTTCGCCCCGGTCATTCACGAGCGCCCTTAATTCTTCCGGCGCATTGTCATAACGCGGCGTACAGGCACAGGCCAACCAAAGGTGGTTGAGGAACGACCCGCCGAACGCCGCTTGGAAGAAATGGTCAGCCAAGGTGTAGCGTTTGGCGTACTGCCAAAGCGGTAATTTCCTGCCGTCGTAATACCCCATGACTAAGCCACCGGCATCGGACACTTCGGCAAAGCGGTTCATTGCGCCGTCGTTGATTTGCATCTGGTGCTGGTGGAACCTGTGGACCAAGTCACCAATTTTTTGGTCATCCGGAACATATTGGTCGATCAAAAAGGGCCTGTTGGGCAGGTCTTGGGGAAACCGAGTGTCCAAAACAGGTGGCTGTCGCCTAGTGTCCATGACGCTAGGCAGATGGGTGTAGGCTTTGCCGTTTGCGTCCACTTGCAGGGTGTTTCCCGGTTTGGCTTGGGCAATTCCGTCCGCACCGGGAAACAAACCGTAAAGGTTGTCGAAGCTATGATTTTCCAGATAAATGACAATGATATGCCCGATCTTGTCCAGTCCTTTGGGGGGGGCCGCATCGGGCTTGGCATTGGCGGCTCCGACGCTGAACAAGGCGGTGAAGGCCGCCACGCAAGCAAGCTTGTGGTTCATATTCAAACATCCAAATTCAACTCGCTGACCTTGCGGGTCAGGGTATTGCGCCCGTAGCCGAGCAATTTCGCCGCCTCCTGCCTGCGCCCACGGGTGAATTGCAGGGCAGTCATGATTAAAATGCTTTCCGCTTGGTCGATGGCTTCCTTGGCGATGTTACGGTCGCCTTTCTTCAACTGGGTATCCACCCACTGTTTGAAAACATCTTCCCAAACGGAGCCGACGGGGACGGCCTCGGGCTTGGCCTGCAACAGTTCGGGCGGCAAGTCGTCGACATGGACCTCCCTGCCTGCGGCCATCACCGTGATCCAGCGGCAGGTGTTTTCCATCTGGCGGACATTGCCCGGCCAGTCGAGCATGCAAAGCACTTCTTCCACTTCGGGAAGCAGACTTTTTGCTTCCACGTTGAGTTCGGTGCTGGCTTCTTGTAGAAAATGCCTCAGTAATAGAGGAATATCCTGGCGGCGCTCGCGAAGCGGAGGGATGTGGACACGGATGACGTTAAGGCGATGGAACAAATCCTCTCGGAAACGGCCTTCATGCACCAAATTTTCCAGGTTCTGGTGGGTGGCGGCGATGATGCGCACATCCACCTTGACCGTCGCGTGGCCACCAACCGGAAAGAACTCGCCATCGGCAAGCACGCGCAGCAAACGGGTTTGCAATTCCTGTGGCATGTCCCCAATTTCGTCCAGAAACAGCGTCCCCCCGTCCGCCTGTTCAAACCGCCCTGCCCTCCTTGCCTGTGCGCCAGTGAAGGCGCCACGCTCGTGGCCGAACAGTTCCGACTCCAACAAGTCTCGCGGAATCGCCGCCATGTTCAGGGCGATGAACGGCTTGTCAGCGCGAGGGCTGTGCCGGTGCAATGCGCGCGCCACCAGTTCCTTGCCCGTGCCCGACTCCCCGTTGATGAGCACGGTGATATTGGAGCGGGCAAGCCGGGCAATGGCCCGAAACACTTCCTGCATGGCAGGGGCTTCGCCGATGATCTCCGGGGTTTTTTCCGGGGCCGCCGGGGTGGACTTGGCCTGTCCCTTACGGTTCCTCTGGCCGTGGTTGCACGCCCTTCGCACCAAGTCCACCGCATCGTCCACGTCGAAAGGCTTGGGCAGGTATTCAAACGCCCCGCCGTGGAAGGCCGACACCGCGCTTTCCAAATCGGAGTGGGCGGTCATGATAATGATGGGCAAGTCTGGCTGTTTCAGTTGTAGCCGGTCCAGCAATTCCAACCCGTCAATGCCCGGCATGCGGATATCGGTCAGTATTGCGTCCGGTCGGGCTTCCTCCAGCGCTTCCAATAGCAAGTTGGCGTTGGGAAAGCAGCGGGTCTGGATGGACGCTTTCTGCAGGGCCTTTTCCAAAACCCAGCGGATGGAGCGGTCGTCATCGACCACCCAGACTTGAGCCACGTCATTCATGCTTCTTCTCCAAGGGCAGAAAAATTGAAAAAACCGTTTCGCCGGGCTTGCTTTCGCATTCGACCAGCCCGCCGTGTTGGCTAATCAAGGAGTGGGCGATGGACAGGCCCAGACCGGTGCCTTCGGCCCGTCCCGTCACCATGGGGTAAAAAATCTGGTTTAACAACTCCGGCTTGATGCCGGGGCCGTCGTCGATGATATCGATCTTGGCAACCAAAGGATGGCGGTTGAGGTTGATGGTGAACTGCCGATGGATGCGGGTGCGGATGGTTATTTTCCCCCGATCCCCCAACGCCTGCGCGGCATTGCGGACGATATTGAGGATCGCCTGGATCAATTGGTCGCCGTCGCCATAAATAGCTGGCATGCTGGGGTCGTAATCCCGGATGAGTTGCACACCTGACGGAGCCTCCACCTGCACCAATTGGCGCACCCGTTCCAGCACCCGATGGATGTTAAGCAGACTCTTGTTGGGTGGCTTGTTGGGTGCCAGCATACGATCAACCAGGGACTGTAGCCGGTCGGATTCTTCAATGATGATGTGGGTATATTCGCGCAACTCCGCATCGGGCAGTTCCCGGTCAAGCAGTTGCGCCGCACCGCGCAACCCGCCCAGGGGATTTTTAATTTCGTGGGCCAGCCCGCGCAGCAACATCTTGGCCGCGTTTTGCTGGGACATCAGTTGCTCCTCCATGGAAATGCGCAAATGCCGGTCAACCTGCTGAACTTCGACCAATAACAGGGGGGCTTGCCCGTCCTTAACCGGCGTCATGGTCACGTTGACGGTCATGGGATGCAGCGGCAGCGCCAACACCACGTTGCGCTTGGTCAGTGTGCTGTCGGAAGCAAGCACCCTGTGCATGTCATCTTCCATGCCCTGGTCGCTGAAGAAGAACACTTGCTGGGCACAGTTTCCCAACACATGCCGGGCGCTCCACGCAAACATCATCTCCCCTGGCATGTTGATATACGCCAAGGTAAGCTTATCGTCGAATAAAAGGACCGCATCGGACAAGTTGTCCAAGATACGGCGGTAAAAAGTGGCGGGGGCTAAATCATTCATAATCGGCAAGCAGCAAGATGTGGGCCATAAACAAGGCTAGGCGGAAGTGATTTCTCAGTAATCCGTTATTTTAAAAACAATAGGTTACAATATGATGCGCTGCCGTGGTTTTTTCTCTTTTACCCAATCCTGTCATTGTCGCACTATTTTAGGGCATTTACGAATTGGAACTCACCGTTAATGAGTGCCCGCCTAGCCTTGCATAGCTGCCTGTACTTAGAGGTAGGCACAAAGTTTAGCACTATTTCGGTGCGATTTGTTGTGCGTTGACCGGAGGCGACTGCAACCGTCACGGGGTACAAAAAAGCCCACTCGTGGCGGGCTTGTTTAGTTGGTTGGCGGTATCCTGCCGTTTTTCGTATGGCAATTGGGTATTCAGGCCGAACTGCTTTTTTGGGTGTTATAGTAAGCAGCATGAACACTAGGAGTTTATGCCAAATGAACAAAACCGCGCTTCGCCTATTATTGAAGACTCTCGCCCGCTGGCTGTTTCGCGTTCGCATCGAAGGGGACTTGGGTCAATTGAACAACAAGCGGCTGTTGATCGTCGCCAATCACGAATCCTTTCTGGACGGGGTGTTGTTGGGCTTGTTCCTGCCCGTCAATCCCGTGTTCGTGGTGCATACCGCCATCGCTCAAAAGCGTTTCTTCAAGATGGTGCTTTCGTTCGTGGACTATCTGACGGTGGACCCAGCCAGCCCCATGGCGATGAAAAAGATTGTCCGCTTGGTGGAGGCGGGCCGCCCCGTGGTGATTTTCCCCGAGGGGCGAATCACCATCACCGGTTCGCTGATGAAGGTTTACGATGGCCCCGCCTTTGTCGCCGCCAAGACCGGGGCAAGCGTGGTCCCGGTGCGCCTGGATGGCCCGGCCCGATCCTATTTTAGCCGGCTGTCGGGCCGCTACCCGAAGCGTCTTTTCCCCCGGGTCACGCTTTCCGTGCAGCCGGCCACCACCGTGACCATGCCCGTGGGAGGCAAGGCCCGTGATCGCCGTCGGCAGGCCGGCGAGCATTTGCGCCGCATCATGCAAGAGATGATGTTTCGCTCGCGCCCGGCGCTGACTTTATTCTCTGCCTTCGTCGATGCCGGTTCTGTCTATGGTTGGGGCAGGGCAATGATGGAAGACATCCAAGGCGGCGAGAAATCCTACCGTGATTTATTGAAAATGTCCCTTGCCTTGGGCCGGTTGTCGGCCCGGCATACTGCCCGGAGTGAGAATGTGGGCGTGTTGCTGCCCAATCTCGCCACCACTTTCGGATTATTGTTCGGCTTGTCCGCGCAAGGCCGCATCCCCGCCTTGCTGAATTATTCCGCCGGGGCCGACGCGCTCTCCGCCGCGTGTGTCGCTGCTTGCGTGAAGACGGTGTTCACCTCGCGGGCATTCTTGGAGAAAGCCAAGCTAGGTTGGATACCGCAGGCGCTACCCGATGTTCGGATCATATTTCTGGAAGATTTAAAGACCGGATTGCGTTGGCAGGATAAGGCATGGATAACCCTGGGGCTGCTATTCCCGCGTCTGGCAACGGGGACGGCGCAGCCTGACGATCCTGCCGTGGTGTTGTTCACTTCAGGCTCGGAGGGCCGTCCCAAGGGAGTGGTGCTGTCCCATCGGGCCATCCTGTCCAACATCGCGCAAATTTTGGCGGTGGTCGATTTCAGCGTGGAAGACAAAATGCTCAACGCGCTGCCGGTGTTCCATTCCTTTGGCCTGACGGTGGGCGGCCTGTTGCCCATCCTAGGCGGGGCCAATTTGTTCCTATATCCTTCACCCTTGCATTACCGGGTCATTCCCGAGATCGTCTATGACCGCAATTGCACCGTGCTACTGGGCACCGGCACCTTTTTGGGGAATTATGCCAAACAGGCCCACCCTTATGATTTTTATAGATTGCGCCATGTCGTTTCCGGTGCGGAGAAGCTGACGGAAACTGTGCGCGGGCTTTGGTTCGAGAAATTCGGCATCCGCATCCTCGACGGATACGGCGCGACTGAAACCGCCCCGGTGCTGTCGGTCAACACGCCGATGGCCTACAAGACCGGCACGGTGGGGCAATTGCTGCCGGCGGTGGAGGGGCGCTTGGTGCCGGTTCCTGGCATTGAGTCCGGCGGCGAACTGCATGTGCGCGGACCCAACCTGATGCTGGGCTACTACCGCTTCGAAAAACCCGGCGTCATCGAACCGCCCGTGTCGGAACTGGGCGAAGGTTGGTACGCCACTGGCGATATAGTGGACATCAATGCCGAAGGCTTCGTCACCATTGTGGGTCGCATCAAGCGTTTTGCCAAGGTCGCGGGGGAAATGATCTCGCTGGAGGCGGTGGAGCGCTTAGGTCTGGCCGCCTCGCCTGAAAGCCAACACGGCGCACTGGCCGTCCCCGATGCGCAGAAAGGCGAAGCGATCATTCTCTGCACCACCGACCCCGAATTGACGCCCGACCGCTTGATCCAAACCGCGCGAACTCAAGGCTTTCCAGAATTGGCTGTCCCGCGCCGGATTGTATACTTAAGCGAATTGCCGTTGTTGGGTTCGGGGAAGGTGAATTACCCCAAGTTAAGGGAGATGGCGGGTGCATAAACTGGGGGAATCCGTTCGGAAAGCGTCACAGTCTTCCCGTGCCTACCCTCCAGGATGCGCAACGTAACAAAAACAAACCTAGAAGCACCAGCACCAAACTGTTGGGTTCGGGGATTTCAGCCAGTAGGCTTCGGGCAATAATCGCATCGGCGGCGGTGGTCGGATGAATGCCATCCCAGAAGAAATAACCGCTTGCCGTGGTGGCATTGCCTACGCAGGCAGGATCAACCGCGCAGGGATCGGAGGCATTGGTCAAGCCGAAATTGGCGGGGTTGGCCACGATCTGATTAACCAGCCCAAATATGTCGAAACGAGTCAGAACCAAGCCGGGATTCAATGAAACGCTGTCCAGCGCGGTATTCAATTGGCCATTCATCGTGGTCGTTAAATTTAGCGCCAGCGTAACGGCGGCAGGATCATTCAGGCTTTTAATCGCAGGGCTTACGCTCAAATCAGCGTTGTTCCAAACGACGAAATCCCGGCCTCCAGCGTTGTACAAGCTGGTCAACATGCCAACCATATTGGTGATGTAAGCATTGATGATGGCTGAGGCACTGCCACCCCCTGCAACTGCGGCAAAGGCATCGCGGACATCGTTGCCACCCCCCTCAATGATATACAGCGCGCCGGCGGGGGCCGCAGGATGGCTTGCAAGAAATGTCGCCACCTGTGTAGGCAGCGGCAGGGGATATGAGCTATCGGTCGAACCGATACGGGCACCCCCAAAAGCATAATTATTGCCGCCCAATAATGACGGTGTTGCGCTGAACCCGGCCATTTGGGCGAATTGTTGAGACCAGACCGGGCCGTTGGAATAATTGTTCGAGGGCGTGTAGGGGTAGGTTGGCACATATTGCGCGTTGACCCCGTTCTGCCCGACCACAATCGGCACGGTGGTTCTTGGGCCACCGACGGTGTCGAATAAAATGGCATTGTTGCCGGAGTCGGCAAGGCTGTCGCCAAACACATAAAGACCGCTGTAGGGCAGTCCCCATGCCGAACCCGTCAGCGCAATGGCTAGCGCGGCTATGGAGAAAACAGAACGAATGTTAAAAATTCTAAAAATGTCCGACAAGTTGCCCATGGTATTTATCCTCACTGAATCATTGATTAAAAAAACAGGCCGGGGGCTGAACTTAGGGATTGCCATACACCGGAACCACAATGTTAACCCACCCGCCAAGTTTTGTCTGTTTCCCAGTCTCCAGTCTGGCAGAACTCCAGCTTCCAAGCCCACGTTCCCAATCTGGGGCTTGGGAACGGGCATGATTAAATACAACACTCAGTAACCCTGGAACAGAAAATCCAGCGCATCGGTGATGACGGTTTGCCTATCCACTAGGGAAGCCAGCGGGTTTTTCAGTAGGCGCAAGGGAACGGCGGCTAGTTTTGGGGTTTCCATCAGGCACGCAACCCCTTCAATCTCAAATACGGGTGTCAAACGGTTGGGGAGCCGCTCGACGGGGAAGCTGTCCCGCCGACGCAATGGCACGACGACCCGCGTTTCCAGTCCGTGCAGCAAGTCGCTTTGCACATCAAGCAGATAAGGCACGGAACTCTGGTGCGGTCCGCTGTTGCGGTAGACATCGAACCGCGCCATCTTAAAAACTGCGCCATTCGTCCAGCGGCAAGCCTTCGGTTTCCACGCTGCGGTTGTACGCGGCGATGAATTCGGCATTTTCCTCCAACCAGCGACGTTCCCGCTCTTGGCGCACCAGTTTCCGCAGATATTGGTCGCAAGCTTGGGACAGGTTGATGCCCAAGGCTTTGGCTTCGCTCAACACGTCGGCGGAAAGGGTGATGTTGGTGGCTTTCTTGGGGGATGCAGGCATTGAATTCATGGCGAAACACCTTTAATGGCGGCTAATTATGCGCATAATAATCCAATATCAATTTTTATGCAACGCCACGTCAACCCGCCATCAACACCACTTGCCCACAGGCCGCCGATTGCAAGATGGCTTCTATCGTCCGGCAATTGGCTTTGGCATCTGCAAAATTCAGCAAGGGGGTTTTGCCATTCAGCACGCAATCGCTGAAATGTTCGATTTCCAACACGAAATGGTCGGCCAAGGGCAATTTCTCCTCGCCGCCCTTGCCATCTTCCGTCCACCAGGAAATCACCGGCACATCTTCGGGCAAGCGCCACGCGGCATGGCATTTCACCCCGCCCTTGGTGCCGGTGACTTCATAAATGGACTGCCGCGCCCATTCGAAGCTGCAATCAAAATGCGCGCGTTTGCCTTCGCCAAAATCAATCACGCCGCTGGTGGTGATGTCCGCGCCGCTTTCGACATATTTGGCGATGGCCGTCACTGCGACGGGCGGCACGTCAAAACACCAGAGGGCGGAATGGATCGCATAAGGCCCGATGTCCCACATCGCCCCGCCACCCTTGGACACATCTTCGGCCAGCCGATAGAGGCGGGCCGGGCGCATCATGAACGAATAGCTGGACCGCACCGAGCGGACTTCGCCGATGATGCCGGAGGCAATCAACTCTTGCACCCTGGCATGTTGCGGGTGAAAGCGGTACATGAAACCTTCCATCACGGTCACGCCATGCTCCTTGGCCGCGTATTCGATGGCTTCGATATCAAGAACCGTCAGCGCCATCGGCTTTTCAACCAACAGATGTTTGCCCGCCCGGATGGCACGCAAGGCCCATTCCTCATGTTCGTGGTTGGCCATGGGCAGATAGACCGCTTGGACATCGGCGTCGGCAAGCAGTGCGTTTAAATCGTCATAAGCCCGCACACCGTGTTGATCCGGGGCGTATTTCGCCAAGGTTTCGGCGGCCGCACCGGGCCTACGGCTGGCGATGGCAACCAGTTCGGCATTGGACGCTTGGATGATGGAGGGTATCATGCGTTCGTTGATGCGGGCCGCGCCAAGTATGCCAAGGCGCAGCTTTGGGGTCGTGGTCATGGTCATGGTTGGTTTCCGTGGTGCTTGAGTGTTGGTTTTAATGCGTACATGATAGACGCTAGGTTCAGGCGTAGGGGGGCAGACGGTTTTGGGAACCCCAAGCACCAGCTTGGGTATGTGGTTTGGGGTTCCGTCGGCCCCATGCCCAAGCTGGTGCTTGGGGTTCCCAGTCTGCGGTTCCCTCGATGTCGTAGGTCGGCAACCCTTTGCCGACGTGGGTCCCGCGCCGAGCGTGAACGGTCCGGTGCGTGACATTGGTCAATAATTGACGGAAACCATGGCGGGTTCTGTGAAATCCCCCTGCCACAGCTTTTCCAATTGATAAAACTCGCGGGTTTGCGGTTTCATGACATGGATGATGGCATCGCCAAGATCAACCAAGACCCATTCCCCGGTGTTTTCGCCTTCCACACCGATGGGCGTGAGATGGTTCTCCTTCATTCTTTCCACCACACGGCCGGCGAGGGACACCACATGCCGGTCGGACGTGCCGCTGGCGATGACCATGTAATCGGTGATGTTGGTTTTGTCCCTGACATCTATCACCTTGATGTCGTTGCCTTTGCCGTCGTCCAGTGCGGACAGCGCGAGAGTCAGTATTTGGTTGCTTTGCATTGCCTAGGTTTCGATTGCCGGTGTGATGTAAGGGGGTTGATGTCGATCAAAAAGCCGAATTATGCGGACTTGCAACAATCAAAATGCCAGAACCTGTCCGATAAATCAACCCGACAAACGCAATCGGGTATGCAGGGGGAGTGCAAGGCTTTCGTGGACGATTCTTTTGGTGGATTCATTATTGGAAATCACCCAAGCGGTATTTTGGGGAAAAAACGGGGAAAATGTTGGGGAATGTGCCATGGAATCATAAGCTTTGCTGTCAGAAAATATTTAATGCCTTCAACAGGCTTGCAATTGATTCGGTGAAAATGTTAGCATCAGGCAAATTCAGATTGGGCGGTTTTTGATAAAATTAAACGAGTCCTTCTTTCTAACTTAGTTTCACGGGAGTAGCGCACATGAACGATGGGAAATTAATTGACGAAACGGAAGCCTTGCCGCTTGTAAATAATGCCAGCAAAACAACGCTTGCCCCGGAAGGCCGGCAAGGTTTGGATCAACGGCGGCGGCGTCTGCTGCGCGGGGCGGCAGGGATTGCCCCGGTGGTGCTGACTTTGCGTAGCGGGGCGTTGGCGGCTTCGTCTTGCACAGGTGTGAGACTAAGGACCAATACCGATGTGAATGCCCAATTCACAGATACATCAGGCACCGTAGTTGCGGGAGACACATGCGTCATAGTATCAGACGAATTGCTCTGTCCACCCAATAAAATAAGGGCCGGGGCAAGCGGAGGGTATACTACAGTTACAGCTACGATACCAACGGTACCGGCTTCGCCAGCTTGGCAATGCAAAAATGCAACTGGGACCGATTTTGTGAGTAAAACAAATGTGGCGATACTCAGTAGCACTTCGGCTAGTTCACTTAATATTGTATAATAGACTTCCATAGGTTCTTAATGCAGGTTTTTTTTGGTTCAAAGACCCTGCTTTTGATGTCCGCAGGTAAGGAGTTAGTTTGGCAAACGTGGGACAATGTTTATATTGTGTATCAGGCTTCCTCTGCGGAAACCCATTTATTCAACGAAACCACCGAATTGATTTTGAAGTCCTTGAAACATCAGCCATTGACTAGGGAGGAACTCAACAATTGCGTAGTGGCATCCCTTGGAATCACCGGAAGTGAATTGTTGGCTGAGGATATGGAATTTGCCGTCAGTCGATTAGTGGAGTTGGGCATTATTGATTGGTCGGCTGATGTCGAAACCGGCCCATGAGGGTTGGCGAATTGATGCAAGGGGAATTGGAAAGTCGTCTGGCCGGTAAGGGATTAACCGTTCAGCTTGGCCCCTTCAATATCAGAATCCAAACGGATGTTGCGCCATTCCCCCTGCTTATCCACCAACTTTATCAGTCTTACCGATTGACACCGACGGATGAAATTGGCGACTTTAACGTTCGAATTGCAAGGCCTAAAAGTCTGCGTCGATGGTTTCGGCAGCAGATATTTTTTTCCGTGGATGGTCGCTCTCCATTTGCCCCCTATTCCATCGAACATTCCTTTCCCGCCCTTGAATGGGGCATCAACTGGTGCATAGCCACCCGCGCCCACCATCTCCTAATGCTACACTCGGCGGTTGTCGAGCGCAATGGCAATGCCATTTTGTTTCCCGCTTGGCCTGGCCATGGCAAATCCACCTTATGCACCGCACTGGTTTTTTCCGGCTGGCGGCTTTTATCCGATGAATTTGGCCTAGTGCGCCCCGAGGATGGCTTATTGCTGCCGATACCCCGGCTGATTCCGCTGAAGAACGAATCCATAGACGTGATCAAAAACTTTAGGCCGGAGGCGGTCATTGGCCCTTCTTTCCTAAAAACCCGCAAAGGCACCGTGGCCCATGTCATACCGCCCGAGGACAGTATTTTAAGATCGCAGGAACCGGCCAAGCCCCGTTGGTTGATTTTCCCGCGTTGGGTTGCGGGTGCGCCGCTTAGTTTGGAACCCATCCCTAAAAGCCAAGCTTTCTTGATGGTGGCCACCAATGCCTTTAATTATGAAGTGTTGGACCAAACTGCCTTCCGGCTCGTCACCGACATGGTGAAGGCTTGTGACTGTCACTCACTGGTGTATTCCGACCTCAGCGAGGCAGTCGCCGCCATCGACGCATTGACACGGCCCACCGATGGGTAAAGTGTCCTTGCAAACCGCCAGGGCAAATCAAATATTGCTCGATGCCATCCTAACGCCGGAGAAACTCCCCTCCCTTCCGCCGGCAGACTGGGATTTGCTCATTCGCGTAGCCCGCCGCGTCAGATTGCTTGGCCGCTTGGAAGCCGACTTGTCCAACGCAGGTCTGCTAGGCATGATTCCGGCCAAGGCAGCGGAACATTTGCGGGCGGCGCGTAACGTGATCGAACATCGCAGGACTTTGGTGACCTGGGAAGTCAACCGCTTGCTCTGGGCGCTTAAGGGAACCGATGTCCCCATCATCTTGCTCAAGGGTGCTGCCTACATGGTGGCCGGTCTGCCCCCTGCGCCTGGCAGACTGTTTGCCGATGTCGATTTACTGGTCCCGGAAGAACGGGTTGCCGGGATTGAGGAAAAATTAGTCTCCAAGGGATGGTTTAAGATGGAAATCGACCCCTACGATGACCGCTACTACCGGGTTTGGATGCATGAAATCCCGCCGCTACGACACCGGGAGCGTGGCACTGAAATCGATATCCACCATCGGATTCTGCCTAGGACAAGCCGCCTCAAGCCTGATCCGGCGTTGTTGTTTGAAGCGGCATTGCCGCTTGCCGACCCGCGTTTGCGCATCTTGGCACCTGCCGATTTGGTGCTGCATTCCGTGGTCCATTTGTTTTTGGAGGGCGACCCCACTGAAGGCTTGCGGTTTAGGGATTTGCTGGACCTTCACCTGCTGCTAGGTCATTATGGACAGGCACCGGGTTTCTGGGAAGGCGTGGTGCCCCGTGCATGCCGTCTTGGCTTGGCGCGTCCCCTGTATTATGGCCTGCGATTCACGCAACATTTTTTTGCCACCGGCATCCCGAAAACAGTCCTAGATGAAATCAACCGTCTACGCCCCGTCTGGCCGATCCGTGCATTGATGGATTTTCTAGTCCCGTTGGCTATATTGCCCGGTCACCCCGACCACCCCAATCGGTTGGCAAGCTTGGCACGTTGGCTACTGTACATCCGCGCCCACTGGCTGAAAATGCCGCCGGTGATGTTAGTGCGGCATTTGTCGTACAAAGCCTACCTAAGATTTCGCGGCATCAACAAAAAGGTCGACTTGGCCCAGCTTGACCTTAGGCAGCAATAAGCAAAGGGCTTGGCTAAACACTCCCCGAATGGTTTACACTAAGCACCTTTTGGCGCATCCTGTGAGAATCGTTCTTTGGTCCAACCATCCTAAGCGAGAGAGAAAAAGTGGCTGAGCCAAGCAAGGGCAAATTAGTCTTGTGGAACGACGGGAAGGGTTTCGGTTTTGTCCGCCACGAGTCCGATGGGAAAGATTTGTTTCTCCACATTAGCGCGATCAGAAACTACCGTAAAGGCTTGAGCCGACGTCCAGCGGCGGGGGATATCGTCCATTACCAGCCGCTCAGCCATGAAGAAGTCAAAGGCCCAAGGCGGATTAGTGCCGCGATGGTCATTGGCATCAACGATGCCATCTTTGGCATTGATGCAGAATCGGGGTCGTGGTGGAGTGTGCTGGGTTTGAAATTATTGGCCGGGACACCGATTTTGTTATCGTTCTACCTTATCTGGCGGACGGGCAACCTCATTCCGCTGGTTTCCTATATCTTCATGAGTGCGCTGTCATCCCTATATTATGCGGTCGATAAGCGTAGGGCTTTGATGAATTCATGGAGGATACCGGAAATATACCTCCATTGCTTTGAACTGTTGGGCGGATGGCCGGGGGCTTTGCTGTCGCAGAAGGCATTTAGGCATAAGAAAAAAAAGGGGGATTACCAGCGGGTATTTTGGGAGATCGTCACCTTGCACGGGCTGATATGGCTGGTGTATTTGTATTTCGATCTCACTAGGCATAAGTAGGGGGAAGCCTGGAAAAACTCCACACCTTGCGGCAAGCTCGCAGGCTACGGCAAGCTCGGTGCGGACGCATTACTTACTGATGTTACGCATGGACCTAGTGCTGGAGCGTCAAAGCTTGCTTTGACATCAAGGCGAAGCCTTGACGGATACGCCGCCAAAGCAAGCTTTTGCGTTCCAACCCCAATCCGGGTCAAAGCAAGCTTTGACGCTCCATGCGCAACATCAGTTATTTATTTGATCGCCCCTGCACGGAGCAATAGGAACGATAGAACCCCGCTCGCCCACCGATATTGGTAAAATATCCACCTTTCCAACCAACCGAATTTATGGGTGTTTAACTGATGGATGTCATTACGCGAATTGCGGAAGAATTGGGTGTACGCGAGCGGCAAGTCCAAGCCGCTGTGGATTTGCTGGACGAAGGCGCGACCGTGCCGTTCATCTCCCGTTACCGCAAGGAAGCCACGGAAGGATTGGACGACACCCAGTTGCGCACCTTGGAACTACGATTGGCCTATCTGCGCGAACTCAACGAACGCCGCGAGACCATCCTCGCCAGCATCCGCGAGCAAGGCAAACTGACCCCGGAACTGGAGCAAGACATTCTTGCCGCCGACAGCAAGACGCTGCTGGAAGACCTTTACCTGCCTTACAAGCCGAAACGCCGCACCAAAGCGCAAATCGCCCGCGAAGCCGGCTTGGAACCTTTGGCGGACAATCTACTTGCCAACCCTGCCCTCGATCCACAAATCGAAGCCTTGACCTTCATCAATGCCGAAAAAGGCATCGCCGATGGGGCGGCGGCGCTGGAAGGGGCCAAGCAGATTCTGATGGAACGCTTCGCCGAAAACGCCGCCGTGCTGGCCGAGCTGCGCGAGCGCATCTGGAGCGAAGGCATCTTGGCTTCCAGCGTGGTAGTGGGCAAGGAAAACGAAGGTGCGAAGTTCCGCGATTACTTCGATTTCGCCGAGCCGATTGCGAAAATCCCCTCGCACCGCGCTTTGGCCCTGCTGCGGGGCCGCAACGAAGACGTGCTGAATATCCACTTGCACATCGGCAAGGATGAGGAAGCCAGCCATTCGGTGTGCGAATCCATCATCGCCCGTGCGTTTGGCGTACAGGACAAAAGCCGGCCGGCGGATCGCTGGCTATTGGATGCGGTGCATTTTTCCTGGAAAGTGAAATCCCTCACCCGCATCGACTTGGACTTGAAACAGCGTTTGCGCGAAGCATCCGAGGAAGAAGCCATTCGCGTCTTCGCCAAAAATTTGCAAGACCTATTGCTGGCCGCGCCCGCCGGGCCGAAGGCGACCATGGGCCTGGACCCCGGCATCCGCACTGGCGTAAAAGCCGCCATCGTCGATGCCACTGGCAAAGTCTTGGACACCGCCACCGTCTACCCGCACCAGCCGAAAAACCAGTGGGATCAGTCTATCGCCATCCTCGCCCATTTCATTAAATTGCACGGGGTGCAGTTGGTCAGCATCGGCAACGGCACGGCCTCGCGGGAAACTGACCAACTGGTTGGCGATTTGATGAAACGCCATCCTGACTTGGGCATCACCAAGATTACCGTGTCGGAAGCCGGGGCTTCGGTCTATTCGGCCTCGGAACTGGCGGCGAAGGAATTCCCAGAGTTGGATGTGACCTTGCGTGGGGCGGTTTCCATCGCCCGCCGTCTGCAAGACCCGTTGGCGGAATTGGTGAAAATCGACCCCAAGTCCATCGGCGTCGGTCAATATCAGCACGATGTCAACCAGTCGCAACTGGCCCGCAGTTTGGACGCAGTGGTGGAAGACTGCGTCAACGCCGTTGGCGTGGACGTGAACATGGCTTCCGTTGCGCTGCTGAAATACATCTCCGGCCTGTCGCAAACCATCGCCAACAATATCGTCGAATTCCGCAACCAAAACGGCCCATTCAAAAACCGCGAGCAATTGAAAAAAGTCTCCCGGCTTGGTGAAAAAACCTTTGAACAGGCGGCGGGCTTTTTGCGCATCATGGACGGCGACAACCCGCTGGATGCCTCCGCCGTCCACCCGGAGGCTTACCCGGTGGTGCGTCAAATTGCCGGCTCCAAGGCCAAGGACATCCGTGAGTTGATCGGTAACGTCAGTTTTTTACGGAGCGTGAATGCCGGGAACTTTGTCGATGAGCGCTTCGGCCTGCCCACTGTGACCGACATTTTGAAAGAATTGGAAAAGCCAGGCCGCGACCCGCGACCCGAGTTCAAATCCGTCACGTTCATGGAAGGCGTGGAAAAAATCACCGACCTGAAACCCGGCATGATGCTGGAAGGCGTCGTCACCAATGTCGCCAATTTTGGCGCATTCGTGGACATCGGCGTTCATCAAGACGGGCTGGTGCATATCTCGCATCTGGCCGATAAATTCATCAAAGACCCCCGCGAAGTCGTCAAAACCGGCGACATGGTGAAGGTCAAGGTGTTGGAAGTGGATGTGCAGCGCCAGCGGATTGCCCTCAGCATGAAGAAGGATGCGGAAGTGCCACGAGAAAATGCTTCCGCTGCCGCGCCTGTTCAGAACCGAAGTGCTGGCGGCGGCAAGCGTGATCGCCGTGCAGCGGAAGAACCCAAGCCGCAAGGCGCGTTTGCCGATGCGTTTGCGAAGGCGTTGAAGAAATAGCAGAAATCAGCCCATGAACCTAGGATATTTTCCGAAAATGCTGCAAATGCTAGGTTCTGGCTGGTGGTATTCTAGGCCGCACAGGAAAGGCTACGACCCCTCCGGGGTCGATATTTTATTCGGTTTGCCTTCCGGGGGTGTCGCTTCGCCCAACCATTAGGCTTTTGGCTTGAACCCCTTCGGGGTTCCTTAGGCTCCCGCAACGACTCGTGTATAACGATAAGAGATCCAGCTTGAGAACCCATATCTTGCAAGCTTCGGCTTGCCATGCTAAAAGAAGCAGGAGCTTCAAATACTTGGGTTCCCAAGCCAGAGCTTGGGAACCAGCATAAAACCGGCAGGGTGGTCTTCGCCGCCAGCATCCCTGGCAAATGGGCCGCACCGCCCGCACCGGCGATGATGCAATACAATCCACGGGAGGAGGCGGATTCTGCATATTCAAACAGTAAATCCGGGGTGCGGTGGGCGGAAACGACCCGCGTTTCGTAGCCTATCCCTAAATCCTTCAATTGCCTTGCCGCATGTTGCATAACCTCCCAGTCGCTATTGCTGCCCATGACGATACCGATTTGAACCATGCTGATGACCCCCTATAAATACAAAACGTGTGATTTTACCTGAATTTTAGCGTTGCCGATAAGGTATCTGGCAATAGGATATGCCAGCATTAACTTTGACGCGCATTTTTGAAAGGAACATGGTCAAGGAATTCATTGATAGATTGATATTGGGTGTCGGCCCCAAGACCACTTGCTCCAGTTCAATCGGTTCATCATTGCCAGCCCCGAGCTTAAATTCAAGATAGGGAACCAGCATGGAGGTGCCTTCCCGAAACTTAACCGGCGTTGAAACATAATCGACCAGCACGGGCGATACAATACGCCATTCCTCTTCCTCTTGGAACGAGGGATGTTTCAGAATAGCCGCAATGCGCAGCAAATCACTTTCCAACTGTTCGAAAATAGCATAATACGACTGGGTGGGAGGGCGTTGTGTTTCATCGGTAGTTTCGCCATATTCCTCAGCCAAGCATTCCACCGATTCGATGACCTTTTTGATAAGCGCCTGTTGTTGTCCCGGGTCATAAACGCATTTTCCCAGTTGAAAGGACTGGCTTTGGGCGCAAGCCAATAAGTATTCTGGATCGAACCCTATGCTGACTCCTTTGCCCAAAGCACTGTAGCCGCGCCACTGGCTCAGTAAATTTCCGTTGGCGCGAAACGATGCGGCGAACAGCATGTGTCCACTGATGATCCGGTTGGATACCCAATCGAGGAATTGCGCCAACAGCTTTTGGTTGGTGCGGTTATGGTCAATCCGCGCCGACACTTCTGCCTTAATCAAATCGACGGTATGGTTCATCTCCGCCGAATCATTCATATACAGAATATCACTGGCCCACAGCACCCGTTTTTCCACTATGCCAATCAAACCGGGGAAATTGGTGTAGTGGTATATGGTTTCTGTAGGCGTGTCGGAGTAGAGTTTTTCGGTGATGTTTTTGATCATTGGAGTTTATAGGAAATCTTTAGTATCGTTCCCACGCTCCGCGTGGGAATGCATCCATTGACGCTCTGCGTCTCAAATCGGTTCAATACCACGGATCAATGGCAATCAAACCTTCCTGACCGTTTATATCGTTCCCACGCTCCGCGTGGGAATGCATCCCTTGACGCTCTGCGTCTTGAATCAGTTCAATACCACGGATCAATGGCAATCAAACCTTCCTG
>CAIODU010000114.1 GCA_903857165.1 uncultured Methylococcaceae bacterium
CGGCAAGCATGACGATACAGGGCGGGATACCCGTTTGGGATTCCCGCCCGGTGGGCCTTTGGTAGGTGCGGATTGATTCGCACCATCCCAAGGCCAGAAGTGGGCAGGCTATGCGCGGCCCTCCGTTTACTGGTCCGGTACCGAGTACGCGCCCAATCCTAATAACGCGTGGAACTTCAATACCGACAATGGCAACCAGAACAACGACAATAAGGACAATAACAACTATGCGTGGGCCGTGCGCTCTGGAGACTGATGCCTCTTGCTATTTTCCTTTGAAAACCTCCACCGGCAGTATTTAGCCTGCCGGCGCAACAAACGCAACACCCTCAACGCCTTGCGCTTTGAAGTCCGGCAGGAGGAAAACCTGCTGGACTTGCAAGCGGCGTTGACGGGGCGCAGCTACGCCCCCTCCCGTTCCGTCTGCTTTTTTGTCAAACGCCCTAAGCTGCGGGAAATCTTCGCGGCGGATTTCCGCGACCGGGTGGTCCACCATGTGCTGGTGGATTACTTGGAGCGGATTTGGGAGCCGATCTTCATCCACGATTCCTATGCTTGTCGCCGGGGCAAGGGCGTACACGCGGGGGTGAATCGGCTGCGGCAGTTCATTCGCCAAGCGACCCGCAACGGCACCCGGCCCGCTTGGTATCTGCAACTCGACATCCACAATTACTTCATGTCCATCGACAAGGACGTGCTGTTTGCCCTGCTCGCGCCGAAAATCGACGACGACAATGCGCTGTGGCTGACGCGGGTGCTGGTGTATCACGACTGCACCGGGGATTATGTCATCAAGGGCGACCCGGCGATGCTGGATAAGATGCCGCCGCATAAGACGCTGTTCAAGACGGACTCCAACAAAGGCTTGCCCATCGGCAACCTGAACAGCCAGTTCTTCGCCAATGTCTACCTCAATGGCTTGGACCAGTTCGTCAAGCATGGCTTGAAGTGCCGCCATTATCTGCGCTACTGCGACGACTTTGTGTTGCTGTCAGACAACCGGGAACAAGATGCAATGGGCCGATGGCCCGTTGACGCCACACTCACCCCTTCGCAACGGGTACGTCCTGCTGGTCAACGAGATCGACGCGATGGAGCCTTCCGAACGGGTGGGGCTTCAATTATGGGATGCAAGCCCCTGTCCATCCCGCAGACCGGCGAAACCATCCGGCCGCACAACAAGTTCCGTTTGGTCGCCACCGGCAACAGCGCCGGGGGCGGTGACCGCAGCGGCCTGTACCAAGGCGTGTTGCGGCAGAACTTGGGCCCTGCTGGACCGGTTTCGCCTGATGGAGGTCGGCTACCCCGAACCCGCAGAGGAGATGCAAAGCTGGCCGGGGCCGTGCCGACCATGCCGCCCGCCGTGGCGGACAAGATGGTCAAAGTCGCCAACGAAATCCGCAAGGTCTTCGTCGGCGGCCAGGACGGTGCTGGCGAACTGTCGCTCACCCTGTCCACACGGGGCTTGCTGCGCTGGGCGACCTTGGCTGCGGCCTTCAAGGGTGCGCCGAACGCCTAGTCCTATTCCTTGGGACAAGCATTGGCTATCCGCGCCGAACCCGCCGAGCGCGAGGCAATCCACCGCATCGCGCAAGACGTGTTTGGTGACGACTGGCTGTAAGGGGTCAAGCAATGGACGAGTTTGAACTTTACCGATTCAACCATCACGACGGTTCATCCAAGGACTGGGCCATCCGCGACAACCGCAATGGCACCTTCACCCCGGCAGGGATCGCCGGTATCCAGGTTGCAGGGATGCCCCAAAGCCACGCCATCCATGGAGCCTGGGTTCCGGCGGTCCATGCCGGAACGACGAGTTTTTCCTAACTTAATGGCAGTGAGGCTGACGGGGGGAAAAATCAGCGGTGTGAAATTTGGAGTTTTTTGGAACTCTCGGATTCGGATTCCACACTTGGCGTAGCATGGGCTTGTGCTGTCTCAATACCTAATTGATATTTTTCTTTTAGATAATCAACCAAGCTATCCAAATCGTAAGCGTGTTCTTTGGCTAGGTTGTCTTTGACAGACCACAGTTCTTGCAAAGTTTCATCAATCATCTTCATTAACTCCCATCAGTTCTATCGGTGTGGCGATTTCCGGGCAGATAAACCCATAAGTTTTGGCAAATTTTTCGTATCAATGGCTTTTTCTCCGCATTGTCGATATGCCTACAATTCCAAGTCAGCAGAAGAAAAGCTCGTTGGCGGAATCCAGCAATAATAACCGTGCCTCTTCGGAAAGTCGGCGCGGGTCGGTGGCAGCCCAAAGGATCAAATGGGTGTCTAGCAATAGGTTCATTGCCTATCGCCCTTGGAAAAGTGCCTCGATTTCATCCGCCCCCATGCGATCAAAATCATCTGGAACTTGGATTTCACCTTGCATGAATCCTAACCGTCGTTGTGTGCCGGTTTCTTCCGCACTCAGTGGCACGACTTTGACCATAGGCTTGCCGGCCTTGGCGATGATGAAAACTTCCCCCTTCGCCGCCTCTTCAACCAAGCGGGACAGATGGGTCTTGGCTTCGTGGATATTGACTGTGTGCATGGTGCAACTCGTTTGAACTAATGTGGCTTAGTTTAAGGGCGTTTCTGTAAACAAGCAAGGCGTTGTCCAGTCCCATCGCCGCAACCGCGCAGTCCTCAAACGCTGCGGCGACCGGATCGACACCGCGCAAGGTGCTGATGGCTGCACGGCTGAAATCCATCTGCCCAAACCCACGCCCGAAATGGAAGATGTCATCGGCGAACTGGGCAAGCTGATCGAATGGGCCACCGACGCCAATGTTGAACAAACCATAACTGATGACTGCACGGTCTGGATGAACCTCCAGTTTCCCGAGCAGAATTGCGGGCATGGGTTCATCAGCGAATTGGATGCCGCCATGGGCAAGCTCTCACAGTACTCGCTGGACGGCTTTCACGTCGAGTACGAGTACGAGGGCGAACCCGGCGTGGACTTTTACGGCCCGACCCCTGAGACCAAAGCCCAAGCCAAGCGTTTGTGGAATCTTGACCGGGCCGCAAGCCACCTTCAAGAAGAGGGGATCGACTTGCAGCAATTGCTGACCCTGCTGCCATCCCTTTCATCCGCTTCGGCAGTTCAGGCAGAAGCCCAAGCCGCCTATACGCGACGAATCTGAATGCAACCAACACTATTGAATCAACCCCTGTCCGCCTAGCCGCGAGAGGCCGGTGGCTGTCTATTCTGGAAAACTTATGCCCGGAATTGGAGCCTGCGCTGGCCCGTCCGGGTCGGCACAGTGCTTGCCCTGTCCATGGCGGACACGATGGCTTCCGCCTGTTCCGTGACGTGGAAGTCTCGGGCGGCGGAATCTGCAACTCGTGCGGTGCCAAACCAGATGGGTTTGCCCTGTTGATGTGGCTGCGCGACTGGTCTTTTCCTGACGCGCTGAAGGCAGTGGCAAACACTTTGAGTGGCGTGTCGTTTTACCCGGCAAGCCCTAAGCGCAAGCCACTGACCGTCGCAACGTCTAAGAAACAAGACGATGCCCACGTCAGGAAACTGCTGAGGGACACTTGGAGAGCGTCTTTGCCATGGGACGAACCCAAATCGTCCTTGGTCAAAGCCTATTTGCAAGGCCGGGGGCTGAACCCGGAAATGCTGCCCAAGCACATGCCGCTGCGGTTTCACCCTGCCATGCCCTATTGGGAGGATGAGGTCTGTCTCGGGCGGCATCCGGCAATGCTGGCCCTGGTGTCCGGCGCGGACGGCAAGCCCGTCACGATGCACCGTACATTCCTGACGAATGATGGCCAAAATGCCACCAGCCTTACCCAAGCGTACCCGTCAGACCGCAATTTGACCGGGGGTGCTGTGCGCCTATGTCAAGCCGAACCGGTGCTTGGCATTGCCGAGGGCATCGAAACGGCCTTGGCTGTCCGTCAGGCCACCGGCATGGCGGTCTGGGCGGCGTTGAGTTGCACCCTGCTGGAAAAGGTTCGAGCCTCCAACTGGAACCCAGCATGTTGCCATTTGGGGGGACTTGGACCGCAAGGGTGTCGGCGGCGATTCGGCTCGAAAACTTGCCGAGCGTTTGTCCGAACAGGGCATCGCCGCCAGTCTGCACATGCCGCCAGCCTCACTGCTGGGCGATGGCAAGGGCATTGACTGGCTGGATGTCCTCAACAGGGTCGGACCTGCGGGCTTCCCGTCCGTGATCTGATTCGGGTTTGCGGAGGAATCGCGCCGCACGGCCCGTTGACGTATTTTCGATTTTACCGGTGGGGTTTCTCCTAAAAGAGAGGCTCCCCGGCCAACCATAACTGCCGATGGTTTCGGCAGTTTCAACCACCGCCTTGCGGGGACAGAGACTCCCCGCAAGGGGTGATCCGTTTCCCCAAGGCATCATTTTTGAGGAAACCAAGATGTCCAAAGTAAACAAAACCACTGAAACCGCTTTGTGGGTCAACCAAGAGAAACTGGTCCAAAATCTTCGCTTCAGCTTCACTAACGCGACGACAGTTTTGGGGGAGGCCCTACAAAATTCAAGGAGGGCAGGCGCGACTAAAGTTGAAATCGACTTTGTACCTGAAACCAAAACCCTCACTGTCCGTGACGACGGCTGCGGGATCGGGGACTACCAAACCCTGTTCACCCTGGCCGAGTCCGGTTGGGACGCTGAAACGATAGAAAACGAAATGCCTTTTGGTTTAGGGTTCCTCTCCGCTTTGTTCTCCTGCCAAAACTTGGAGGTGGAAAGCAAGGGCGGGCGCGTGTCCATGTCCACGGCCGACATCCTGTCGTTCAAGCCGGTCAAGGTGACCCCTTGGGTGTGCTGTCCGGCTGAGTCCCGTTTCGAGGGCGATGTCTGCGGGTGCGGTTCGGAAAATGTGCAAGGGCCAGATGCCGAAGGCGTATATGACTGTCTGGAATGTGGCATCTTCTTCACCGCCGAATCCATCGACAACCGCTGTTGGGAAGGGGTGACGACGGTCAGGCTGGGCGGTTTCAAACCCGATGCCAGCCAAGTCGCCTCGTGCCTGTCCGAGTTGGCGAAGGGGTTTCCGATCCCGGTCATATTCAACGGCAATGCATTGCAACGGCCGTGGGCCTTGGATTCCGGCAGGGCGTTCATCGACACTGAAATCGGGAAAGTGCATTTGAAAGGGTTCGGGGCCGGTGAAAGCTGGACGGACTCGGTGCAGGAATTGCAAATCTGCCTGCAAGGGTTGCCGATTTACCGCACAAAAGGGTATTGGCGCGGGGATTCGATGGTCAACATCGTCCATCTGGATTCGCGGCAGTTCCATGCACGGCTGCCCGACCGCGACAAGCTGATCGACGAGGAGGATGTGGTCAAGCAAGTGAAGTCTGTCGTCCAGAAGGAGGCTATCAAGAAAATCATGGCCTTAAAGGAAACGCTTTCCCCCGCCGAATTCGCGGAAGGCTACGAAACACTCAAACTGTGGGATTGCCTGGCACTGCTCAACGACGTGCCGGTGATACCCAAGGGGGTGCTGGCCTACATCCAGCACTATCCCATAAAGGAAGGTTGCAGCCCGGTGAACCTCGAACCTACCGGTCTGGTCACCCGCGAAGACGTGGAAACAGGCAAAGTCACTGTCGCCGAACTGGAGGACATAG
Organism: uncultured Methylococcaceae bacterium; assembly: GCA_903857165.1. GTDB lineage: Bacteria > Pseudomonadota > Gammaproteobacteria > Methylococcales > Methylococcaceae > Methylumidiphilus. The sequence continues at coordinate 5,605 of CAIODU010000114.1, forward strand.
ACGAAACCGGTGCAGTGCCGTGGATGTTCGCTTGGCACAAGGACATGCGGGTGTATGACAACCCGCTGGACAAAGGCCATTGGCTGTTTCAACACCTAGTCGATTTCACCCGGCAGGAAGTCCAAGTGGAAATCGTCGGCGAAACCCATAGAGCCTATTTCAATGGACAATGGGTTTGCGGGGACGCGGCCTTCTGCGAAAAATACCGCTTGGCCTTTGGCGATGACTTCGTGGACATTGAGGGCGATTCAATGTACTGGGAGGACCGGGGGTTGTTCGTCGTACCCAAGGGCGATGCGTCCGGCGGCGTGGTCAGGCAGGCCAGTTCCTACTTTGACGAGTATGAAAACTTCAACGAGTCGGTCAAGGACGAGGACGAGTGGGCGTTCCAAAAGTTCGTTATTGCCAACACCTCGCCAGACCCGGCCAAGGCGATTCAACGCCTGTTGCCGTCGTTTGCGGGCTGCCCCAAACTGTTCGGCAAGTGCTTCACGCTGAAACTGGACGGGGAAGGCCATGTCCTGTCGGTGGTCGAGGCGGAGCCTGCGGAAACCCGACAGGCTGCCTGACCGCAAAAAGCCAAGCTGACTGAGTGAACCCGGACTTGCCGATCTTCGGCAAGTCTGGCGACACAGAGGGCATTATTATACGGACTGGCTTCAACGCACTGGAAAACTTGCAATCCTACGAGGGAAATCATTTGCATTGCAGTGAAACAAGTTTTTACTTGGGGAGATTCGGAGGCAAAATTTACCGATCAACCAAGAGCCGAAGCATCAATAAATTACCGGGCAATGGAAAATCGAAGGATTTTTTTAAATTTTCACGTACCAGGAAAATTAAAAATTTGGTTCATGTGGGCAAATAGATGAAGTGCTTGGGCAAGACAAAAATTTCCAGTCTCCAATCAAGGATTTAAGCCTGAGCAACAAGTAACCTTCATCCAATTACCGAGATGAGCCAAAAATTTTCTATGTCGTAATCACATAAGTAGAGAAGGGAAAATGCTTAAAATCTTTCCTAAAATTGATTTTTAAAATTTGACAAATCAACCATTTATAATTACAGTTTCCTAAAATTATAAAACAATATATAATTGATTTAATTAGGTTTATGCAAGTGACTCTTAATCCGTTTGTCGTAGGTTCGGCCCTGAATGGCCTATTATAAAATCAGAGGCTTAGAGAGAATATCTCCGAAGCCTTTTTTGTTGTCAAGTTACTGGAAAAGCAATGCCATCACACACAGAAATTGGAGAATTCATCTGGCGCATCGCCGACCATTTGCGGGGCGACTATGAAAAGGCCGATAACGAGGATGTGATCCTGCCATTTACCTTGCTGCGCCGCCTTGATTGCGTGTGGGAAAAAGCGCGGGAAAAAATACGCGAAGAGGAAGCCCAATATTCGGGAAAGCTGAATGAAGAAAACCTGAAAAAGCGGCTGGCGAAAGCATCAGAGGTGCAGTTCTACAATCGTTCAAGGTTCTCTTTGGTCGAACTGCTAAAAGACGCGAATAATATCAAGGAGAATTTTGGCGATTACCTAGAAGGCTTTTCCGACAACATTAAAGAAATTCTCTACAACTTTTCAGGCGGCAAGGAAAAAGGGCTGTCCCCGATTTACGAAACGCTGGCGTGGAAAAATCTGCTGTATCTCATCACCAAGGAATTTGCCTCCGAATCGCTGGACCTACACCCCGATGTGGTGAGCAACCACGACATGGGGCTGATTTACGAATACCTCATTCGCAAATTTAAGGAAGGCGCGGCGGGCGAACAATACACCCCCCGTGATGTGGTGAGGCTGCTGGTGCAATTGGTTTTTGCCGATGTCGAGGATAGCTTAAAGACGGTATCCGGCAAGCTGGTCGGCATTTATGACCCGGCTTGCGGCACGGGCGGCATGATAACCGAGGCCAAGGAATACTTGGTTAATGAGTGGGGGCTTGATGCCTCCAATATCTCGATTTACGGGCAGGAATTGCGCGAAAAGACCTATGCCATTTGCAAAGCCGACGCGCTGATGAAAGGCGAGAACGGCGACAACATCAAGCTAGGCAACACCTTGTCTGACGACCAACTGAAAGGCCGACAATTCAACTTCATGCTCGCCAATCCTGAATTTGGCACGGATTGGCGCAAGATTGAGGATAAAATCCGCACCGAGGCAGGATGGGGCTTTGCTGGTCGCTTCGGCGCGGGCTTGCCAGATGTGGGGGATGCCTCGTTCCTGTTCCTGCAACACATGATAGGCAAGATGGCCCCGGCTGACAAAGGCGGGAGTGTGATCGGCATTGTGTTCAACGGTTCCCCGCTGTTCAATGGCGATGCCGGTTCCGGCTGGTCGGACATCCGCAAGTGGATCATCCAAAACGACTGGCTGGATGCCATTGTTGCCTTGCCGGAAGACATGTTCTACAACACCAACATCGCCACTTATTTGTGGATTGTCCGCAATAACAAGCCCGAACATCGGCGTGGCACGATCACGCTGGTCAATGGCAATCAAGACCGCTTCCGCACCTTGATGCGGCGCAATCTGGGTAAGAAGCGGGTGGAACTGACCCCGGCGACCATTGCGGAACTGGTGGAGGTGTATCGCGACGGTAAACCCGTACCCGAGTTGCCGCAAGACAACCCTCCCATTATCAAAGCAGGAAATCAAACCCCCTACTTTACTAAAGGGGGAAACCCAACACCCCCCTTTACTAAAGGGGGGCAGGGGGGATTTACGGCGCTTGAAGGAAAATCCCCCCTAACCCCCCTTTTACAAAGGGGGGAACCGAACAAACCCGTCCCTAAATTGGCCCAAGTGTTCGATTTGGAAGATTTTGGTTATACCCGCGTTACCGTCGAGCGGCCTTTGCGCTTGCGTTTTGAGATTGACCCGGAACACCTTGCGAATTTTCAACGCTCAAGCTATTTCATTGGCTTGCTCTTCACCAAAAAGGTCGGGGAAAAGGCCGAAGCCGACATCGCCAAAGGCAAAGAAAAGCAAGCGGCTATTCTTACTGCCTTAGATCAAGCAAAAGCCCTATGTCCCTGCTTGGATGACCGCGAATTTCTACATGCCGTCGCAAAAGCCCTGCCGTTCAAAATGCCCGGTCAATTGATTGCGGCTGTACGTTCCGCCTTTGGAGAAACCGACGAGACGGCGGCAAAGGTTTTGCTTAAACCGTTGGAACCGGGTTTCAATGCGGTTAAGGCCGATGCCAATCCCGGCGACTGGTATCAAACCGATAGCAATCTGCGCGACGAGGAACGCATCCCACTGAAAACCGACATCCAGGCTTATTTTGCCGAAGAAGTGCTGCCCTATGCCGCCGATGCGTGGATGGACCGCAGCAAGGACAGGATAGGTTATGAAATCAGCTTCACCAAATATTTCTACGAATACCGCCCACCCCGCGCCTTGAAAAACATACTAACCGATTTGGAAGCCCTTGATGCCGAGGCTGAGAAGCTGCAAGCCGAGTTGAGGGCGTGATGAAGGAGGAATTGCCGAGCTACCCGGCTTATCAGAAATCGCGTATATCTTGGGCAAAGATGATACCAGTAGGATGGGATACTGGATGGCTTGGTGAATGTTCCAGTTCAATTCAAACTGGCCCATTTGGTTCGCAGCTTCACGCCTCTGATTATATCAATGAAGGTATTCCCGTCATTAATCCGTCAAATATCGCCAACCAAAAAGTCGTACCTGATTGGGATAATACCGTTACTGAATCTAAAGCGAATGACCTTTCGAGACACAGATTTCAGCTAGGTGATATTGTCTTTGGTCGGCGTGGTGAGATGGGACGATGTGCGGCTATCGGGCAAGCTGAAATTGGATGGTTATGTGGAACGGGTAGTTTGTTAGTACGGTTGAAGAAATACCGATTATTGCCTGATTTTGCAGTTTTGTTGCTTTCGCAGGACAGTGTTCGTGACACGCTGATTTTGGAAAGCGTAGGTGCTACCATGGATAATCTTAACACCCGAATATTGGCTAAAGTTCGTATCCCTGTCCCACCTATTAGTGAGCAAGTTTCTATTCTCTCCTTCCTTACCCGTGAAACCGCAAAAATCGACCGTTTGATGGACGTGCGGCGTAAACAAATCGAAACCTTGCAGGAACAGCGCACCGCCGTCATTCATCATGCCGTCACCAAAGGGCTTGACCCACAAGCCAAAATGAAACCCTCCGGGGTGGAATGGTTGGGGGATGTGCCGGAAAATTGGGAGATTCGCCCTTTTAAATATGCCGCAGAACTAATTATGGGACAATCCCCCCCATCAACCGACTGCAATCTCGATGGAAATGGATTGCCTTTTTTACAAGGCTGTGCTGAATTTGGGAGAAAAAGCCCATCACCAAAACTATTTTGTGAGTCCGCAGTTAAGCGAGTCAGAAAAAGCGATATTCTAATGTCGGTTCGTGCCCCAGTTGGTGATCTTAATGTTGCAGATCAAGAATATGGGATTGGACGAGGTCTTTGTGCCATTCGAGGTAAAATTATAGAATATGAGTTCGTTTTTTATTTGCTGTCTTGTGGAAATTCATATTTTAAAAGTATTGCAACGGGTACTACATACGATGCAGTCACAGTAGCTCAGATTGGGCGCATAATTATCCCCATCCCTTCATCGGATGACAGGGCCAAAATAATCAAATATATTGAGCATGAGACCGAAGCCTTTGATGCTCTTATTTCAAAATATCAACGCGAACTTGAACTCCTCGCCGAATACCGCGCATCGCTGATTGCCCATGCCGTGACCGGCAAGATTGATGTCCGGGGTTTGGTCGAAGTGTCGTTGTAGCCCGGATGTAGCCGCTTTGCGGCGCAATCCGGGAGGGTCGTGGCTTAAGAAACCCGTATTCCGCTTCGCTTCATACGGGCTACATTTTTTAACTTAATGGCCGGCGGGTTACGGTGCGCGACAAGCCCAGTCCAAGCGTCGGGTCTGGCGGGACGCGCACCTAACCCGCCCTACCGCGAATACCGCGCCGCGCTGATTTCCCATGCCGTGACTGGCAAGATTGATGTCCGGGGCTTGGTCGAAGCTTAGAATTGTCGGTCGGGTTAGGCGCACACCGGGAAACCCTGCCCGTTCATGCCTAGCCCTAAGTGCGCTGTAAACCGACATGGGCATGGACGGCGGGATACGCTTTGATTCTCAGCCCCACGAATTCTTCGTGTCAAACTCCTTGACATCCGTACTCATGCTAGACACTATAATCCCTAAGTACCCAAATCAACAGGCACAACATGCTGATAATCGACATCCATTCAATGCCAAGACAAGCGTTTGCCAACGGAGTCCTGAAAGGGCTTGGTGCACCATTGATGCTATATGGCGTGTTCCATTCGCCAGTGCTAGATGACATCAAACCGATAAATCTACCTGAACGCTCCGATTCAGACGCATTGGCGGGTGACTGGCGAAAGGTTGGACTTGACCTTCAGACAGCGATCAAGCGCTATGAACAAGAACAAGCTTCAACCCAATAACCGCCAAGGCGACAATGAAGGGGCTGTCCAAATTGTTGCCCAGCAAACCGCGTTTCATGGCCCGATACCCTACCCGGATAACAATGTCCTGTGAACCATCTACAGCACCCAAGCCGACTTGGGGGGAGTTTGCTGCGGAAATGCAGGAATTCTGGGATCGTCCACCCGCCGACGAGCGGACAGCCGATGAAATAATCGGTTATGACGAATATGGCCTACCCTTTGCCGACGAATATTCTTAGGGCATGGACGGCGGGTTACGGTGCGCGACAAACCTATTCCAATCGTCAGGTCTGGTAATACGCGCACCTAACCCGCCCTACCGCGAATACCGCGCCTCGCTGATTTCCCATGCCGTGACCGGCAAGATAGATGTCCGGGGCTTGGTTTAAAAAATCCAGATAAAGGGATGGCTTTCGCTTGTGCGATGTTGTCAAATATGACTAAATTGTAATGGCAAGGTGGGAACTTGGAAGCAATCACACGACCGATTTCTTGGATCAAGGCTGCACGGAAAGATTTTGATGACTTCCCTGCAACGGTGAAGAAAGATGCCTTTCGCGCCCTCACTGTCGCGGCGGAAGGTCGCATGGACGACAATGTGAAACCGTTAAAGGGCTTCGATAGCGGGGTGATGGAAATTGTCCTGCGTCATCGAGGGGATGCTTTCCGTGTCGTTTATGCCGTCCAAATCGGGCATGACTTGTGGGTAATCCATGCCTTCCAGAAAAAATCGAAGCAAGGCATTAAAACACCGAAACAGGAAATTGACCTTGTGCATGAGCGTCTAAAACGATTGAAGGAGATGCTGCGATGAACGACGAACCTTTTGAGCTTGTCCGTGGTAGTGGCAATGTCTTTGCCGATTTCGGCCACCCCAATGCGGCGATTGAACAACTGAAAGCATTGTTGGCGGCAAAGGTCATCGGTGTCTTGGATGACCGTGGGCTTACCGTGCGTAAAGCCGAAGAACTGACCGGCATCGCCGCCGCCGACTTTTCGCGCATTCGTAAAACCAAACTTGACCGCTTCACCATTGACCGGTTGATGATGATCCTTGACCGCCTCGATCAGGATGTAGAAGTGCGTGTCACTGTACGCCCTCACCACGAGGGTATCACTAGCTCGCGCTTGGTTGGCCCATCAGCTTGCCAGCCTGTTTACACAGGAAGGTGAGTTGATTTTTGATAGTGTCATCATCATCACCGACCGCCAAGTGTTGGATAAGCAGCTTCAAGAAACGGTGAAGCAGTTTGAGAAAACGGCGGGGGTGGTGCAAAAGATCGACAGGAACACTAGGCAACTCGTCGCGGCCTTGTCTAGCGGGGCGAAAATCATCGTTTGCACCTTGCAAAAATTCAGTTGGATGCAGAATGTCTTGGGTGGGACGAAATTGAAGGGGAAGACATTTGCTGTCATCGTGGACGAAGCGCACAGTTCGCAAAGCGGCGATGGGGCTAAAGACCTCAAGCTTGCCCTTACCTCGCCAGAAGCCTTGCAAGCCATCATTGCCGAGGACGAAGAAAACGCCGAATGGACAGACCCGGTGGCGGAGGAACTCGCCAAAATCATGAAAGGGCGGCAACGGCTACCGCATTTGTCATTCTTCGCCTTTACCGCAACGCCTAAAACCAAAACGCTGGAAGTCTTCGGCAAGCCAAAGGAGGTGAAGACTGCCGAGGGGGTGAAGAAGATCGAACACCAGCCATTCCACACTTACACCATGCGGCAAGCCATCGCGGAGGGCTTTATTCTGGATGTGCTGAAAAACTACACGACTTACGGCACTTATTTTGAACTGCTGGAAAACGAAAAAGCCCCGCCCGGTTACGAAGTCGAATCAGCCAAAGGGCGGCGGTTGTTGCTGAAGGAGGTAGGCAAGCACCCGTACACGATAGCCAGCAAGGCCAAAATCATGTTGGACCATTTCTTCTCGAAGACCGTCCACAAGATCAATGGCGAGGCCAAGGCGATGGTCGTCACCAGTTCCCGCGCCCATGCCGTGCTGTATAAGCGGGAAATAGACAAGCAATTGCGTGATGACTACGGTTCCCAAACTCACGCATTGGTGGCTTTCTCCAGCAAAGTGACAATAGACGGGCATGAAGCCCCATATACTGAAGAAAGCATGAACACCAAGGATGCCAAAGACATCCGCGAGGCATTCAAGAAGCACAACTACCGCATTCTGATAGTTGCCAACAAATTCCAGACCAGATTCGACCAACCGCTGTTGCATACGATGTATGTGGACAAAAAACTAGGCGGGGTGGCGACGGTGCAGACGCTCAGTCGGCTAAACCGCAAAGGGCCAGCGGCGAAACAGGAAACGATGGTATTGGATTTCGTCAACCAGCAGGAAGACATCCTGGCCGACTTTCAAGCCTATTATGGGCAGACCACGCTAGACCGGGGAACCGACCCGCAGAAACTATACAATCTAAAGTTTGAAGTGGAATCAGTGGGTGTGTTCACCCCCGCCGTAGTGAATGAGTTTGCCGACTTGGATTGACCCGGAACTGGAAAAACTATACCTCTTTACCAAGCTGCTACTGAAATATCTGCCCCGAAAACAAGAGTCCCTGCCTAAAGAAATTATCGACATGGATTTAGGTGGCAAAGAATCAGCTTAATTTAATCATCGGCTGATTCCGTCCAGCCCTCTGTCACGAATAGCCAAGGCTGTTCAAGTTCGGAGTATTCGATTTCGGATAAATCCAATGTGCTAGATAAGGCTTCAACTGCCGGTTTATCCAGCTTAGGCCAAATTGTCGAATATAACACCCAAAATAGGCCAGAGTCACCGTCAAAATAATCGGAGAGTGAACTTCTTACAGCGTTTTCTATCTCTATTAGTTACTTATTTATTTACGCCAATGTCGGCAAAGGGTTGCCGACCTACTGCGTAACAAGGACTGTAGGGCGGCAACCCTTTGCCGCCAACGATTTCAAAACTTAAACAACGTAATCA